>LNEA01000065.1 GCA_001464855.1 Rhizobiales bacterium Ga0077530 | reverse complement strand
CGCTGACCGTAGGTCGTGCTTCGTTGGGGCGGCGCCGTTTTTGCGAGGGGTGTGGGCCGTTCATCACAGGCGCCAGGAAAAAACACAATCAATTTTCAATGGATCGAACACCAATCTTGACAGAATTCCTATCGGCGGCGCTGGCGGCGATTGTTGTTTTGCTCCTGTCATTGTTGATCCTGCCGCCCGGACTTGCCGTCATCTCAGGCCTCCTCGGTCTGGCGATGCTCGTCATTGCCCTTGCCGACAGCCGGTGCTTCATAGTCCCCGATCTCCTGTCGCTTCCGGCGATTGTCGGTGGGCTCCTGGCTTCGGGACGTCTGCTCGATCCCGCGAGCAGCACCTTGGTCAGTAGCGACCACGTGATCGGCATGGTCGCGGGCGGGCTCGGTTTTTGGCTCGTTCGCGTAGCCTATGCTTGGCTCCGCGGGCAGGAGGGGCTTGGTCTCGGCGACGTCAAGCTGGCGGCGGCCGCCGGTGCCTGGGTCAGCTGGCAGGAGCTTGCCAACGTCGTGCTACTCGCGAGCAGCCTCGCGCTCGCGGCGATCACTTTGGTGAGCCTCGTTCGCGGCGAGTCGGTTTCAGCAACGGACAAGTTACCTTTCGGCTGCTTTCTCGCGCCTTCCATTTGGCTCGTCTGGCTATTGGGCGTGTACAGCCGGACGGCTTGAATCCGCTCAGCGTGTCGTGGCCGGTGTGTCCTTGATGCTGCGCGGCTGCCACCCCGCGACGGGTGGCCTCGCCGGAGCCAGGCTCCGCAGCCGTGAGCGCATTTCCTCGGCGACCGCGCTGGCGTCGCGCGAGTCCCGGATCACCTGAGGTCGAATGAATACGATTAGCTCGGTGCGTTTCTTTCCTCGGGTGTTGGTGCCGATGAGTTCGCCGAGGATCGGAATCCGATCGGCACCGGGAAGGCCGCTTTTTTCCCTATTGCTTTCCTCGCTGATGAGCCCGCCGAGAGCCACCATCTGACCGCTTTGGACGGAGATTGTACTGGAGATGTGTCGTTGAGAAATTCGCGGCGTCAAAGTCGTGCCCTCTCCCTCGCGGACCACGGCGCTGATCTCCTGGTCGATGTCCATTGTCACGAGGTTGTTTGGGTGAATGCGCGGAATGACCTTAAGAATTACGCCCGTGTCGCGAAACCGGATCGAGCTAACGATCGGCGCCAATGGATTCTCGGATGAAATCGCCTGCTGCGTAGTGACAGGCACTTCGTCTCCGACCTTCAGGACCGCGGGCTGATTGTCCACGACCACCACCGAAGGCGAAGAGACCACCTTGACTTGCGTGACGCCCGCCAGCGCATCCAGAACAACGCGCGGGTCGGCGATTGAGCCGATCACCAAATTGAGGCCGGGTAGGTTCGTGGTGATCGGGATCTCGGCCGTATTGCTCGATATCGCCGATAATTTCTTGCCCTTGAGGAATACCTGCACGCCGTAGCGCAGGTTGTCGTTGAGTGTCACCTCGGCGATGGTCGCGTTGATCATGACCTGAAGTGGCGCTTGATCGAGCTGACGCAGCACGCCCTTTATCCTGTCATAGTCGCCCGGATTGGCCCGTATGAGCAGTACGTTATTGATCTCATCGGGGACGATTCGGATTTCCGGCGTCGCTTGAGAGGACGAGCCCCCATCAATCCCGGTTGCGCCCGTTGGCGATTCCGACCGCCGCCCGCCACGCTCGAACCGGCTCAGCGCAGATTTGACCTGGGCTAGGCGCTGCGTGGATTGTGGCTGGGCGTCAGTCCGCGTTGGTTGTGTCGTGGTGCCTTTCGTTGCCAGCGCGAGCACGTCCCGTCCCGGTGCGACCTCGGTTTTTGGCGTGCGACGTGATGTACTGCCGGTGCTCAAGGTTTCATTGAGCAGCGCAGCAAGTTCCACTGCCTTGCCGTGCTCCACGCGATAAACGTAGACGCCATGTCCGGTGGCGCTGGAGCGATCCAACCGCCGGATCCATTTAGCGCTGAGCTCGAGATAGTTCGATTGCCGCGTCACGACCATGACGGCGTTCAGCCGATTGATGGGCTGGAAGCTAATCATCTTGGCTACGGGTTCGCCTTCTTCGGCCCGCATGGCAGGTGTCAATTCGGCGATGATTTCGTCCGGCGTCGTATGCACCAGGGGGAAAATCCCCGCCGATTGCCCCCGGAGCCAGTCCAGATCGAACGAGGTTGCCGCATCCATGAGAAGCTGACGCTCGCGCGAAGAGCCGCGGATCAGCAACAGGTTGCCACTTGCATCGGCTTTCGCGGAGCCGCCGCGCGTCAGAAAGTTTTCGAGAAGGCGAAGCATCGCGTCGGCGGATACGTAATTCAGCGGCAGCACGGAGATGCCGTAACCCGGCACCGACGCGCCCTCTCGGCCCATCGAAATCGTGCCTAGATCGCCGCCAACGGCCTCGCCGGCAGGCGTGATACGATAGCCGCCGGAGTCACCGGGTACAAGTACTGCACCGTTCATTCGGAGTGCCGACTCCAGAATCGAGAGAAGTTCCTCGCGGCTGACCGCGCGTCCGCTCGAAAGCGTTATTTGTCCCTGCACGCGCGGGTCATATGAGTATGGAACCTTGAGGATGTCGCCGAGGATGACCTTCACTACTTCTGTGAGATTCGCGTTCTCGAAGTTCAGGTCAAAACCTTCGCTGGCGCGCTCGCTGCCGCCGCGCTTGAATTGCGCGCGCACAATCGGGCTTTTTCCTTGTGAGAGCGTACCGGCCCGCGGCGTCACCGAGGGCGTCGGAGTATGTCGAGATGGCTGCAGAGCTGGCGAGTCGTCGCCAGGGTAGATTTCATACTGGCCCGGAGTCGTCGACCGCGGCTCCTGGCCGACCGGCCGCGCCTTCTTTTCCGACAGGTCCACGTGCTCAAGCTGGCTCAGCAGCTCGGGCGCCGACTGCGGCGAGCACCCCGCCAGAACAATGGCGATGAACGCGAAGCGGACTAGGACGACGCTAAAGCAGCTGCCAAGTATCGATGACGCAAACACATACCCACCCCAAACTTTCTGCGGTGATCGACAATATCGGTCGAAACCGAGCTGCCCCTGCCAATCCCCACACGCCCACAGCACTCTCGCAAACTCATATAAATCAATCAGTAAATGGAGAAGCGAGTAATGCCGAGTGTTGTCAACGCACGTCAGATTTGTCAAGCTGATAGGCCGGTCTCGAGCCGAGGGGAGATAGTTGAACCAGCTTGCTGCATTCAGTGGAGAGAGTGGGATCGAGACCTCGTTCGAGGGGTTCGTGATCGCTGGCGGCTACCTCAGCGCGACTGAAATCGGCAGGGCCCGTAAGGCCTCTCAAGAGACGGGATCAGGCCTTGTTGCTGCGATTCGCAACCTTGGTCTCATGCCGGGACGCGACCTCGCGCGTGCTGTTGCGGCCTACTACAAACTCCCGACAGTCACTGAAAACGAATGGCCAAAGGCCTCGATCCTGGGTGATGCGCTTTCGCCACGGTACCTTAGAGAACATAAAATACTGCCGCTGGTCGCCGATGACGTGCGCCTTGTTGTTGCGGCGGCGGATCCCGGCAACACGGCGGCAATCGAAGCGATCAGGCTGGCAGTGGGGCGCACGATCGAGTTGCGTGTCGCAGCAGCCGACGACATCGACGCGGCGATTGATCGCTTCAAGTCGGCCGAGGATGCGCAGCAGGTTTCATCGGGCAGATCCGAAAATACTGTCGCCGACGGCGACGACGATATCGAGCACCTGAAAGACCTTGCACTCGGCGCACCGGTAGTCCAGTTCGTCAATCAGCTCCTGGTCAGCGCCATGCACATGCGCGCGACCGATATTCATATTGAACCGTTCCGGGGCCGGCTGACGATCCGATACCGCGTCGACGGCATGATGATCGAGGGTCCCGCAGGTGCCGCGCAGATGGCGCGTGCGATCGTCTCGCGGGTGAAGATCCTCTCAGGGCTGGACATTGCTGAGCGGCGGCTTCCGCAGGACGGACGGGCGAGTATCAGGATCGAAGGCCGTGGGCTCGATGTCCGCGTGGCCACGATGCCGACCATTCACGGCGAGGCTGTCGCGATACGGCTCCTCGAAAATGTGCGGCAGGTGCTGAACCCGGCGAAGCTTGGCATTGCACCACGGGACGAGCAGTTGCTACGCAAGTACCTCGCCGCGCCGCATGGTCTGATGATCGTGACGGGTCCCACGGGAAGTGGAAAGACTACGACGCTGGCAGCAGCCCTCACGATCCTCAACGAGCCGCACCGCAAGATCTTGACCATCGAAGATCCGATCGAATACCAGATCGAGGGCGTCAACCAAGCGCAAGCCAATCCCGATATCGGCTTCGGGTTCGCCAACGCCTTGCGGCATTTCCTGCGCCACGACCCCGACGTCATCATGGTCGGCGAAATGCGCGACGCCGAGACGGCGCGCATCGCCGTGCACGCCGCGCTGACGGGCCATCTCGTGCTCACCACGTTGCACACCAATTCGGCGGCCGGTGCGGTCACGCGCCTGCTCGACATGGGGGTCGACGGCTATCTGATGGCGTCTTGCCTGACATGCGTGATCGGGCAGCGGTTAGTGCGCGTCCTGTGCACGAATTGCCGCGAACAGGTGGTGGAGCCAATCGACTTTCCGCTGGAGATTCTTGAGCGCGCCGGCCTTTCGGGGCCCGTCGCTCATTGGCGCGCGCGTGGCTGCGAGCGCTGCAATGGCATCGGTTACGCGGGCCGGACGTCGATTGTCGAGGTGCTGGAGATGAACGACGAGATCCGGCAACTGACGCGCCCTTCGGTATCGACATGGCAGGTCGAGGAGGCGGCAGCGCGCGCGGGGATGCGCACCATGGCGCTCGACGGCTTGGAGAAGTGTTGCGCGGGTATCACCACTCCGGACGAAGTACGGCGCGTTACGCTCGCGCTCAGTGGGTAATCGTGCGATGCCCTTGTTCTTGTACACGGCGCTTAATCAGGCGGGAGAGCGCATCTCTGGTGACATCGAGGCCGACTCGCGCGAGCTGGCGATCCGCCACCTCACAGATGCCGGATACTTTCCAATCGATGCGGTGCCGAAAGCGGTTGGCACCCGTTCGCTCAGCTGGTCGCTGCACGTCTTCGGGCTCTCGGCATCGGCAACCCAGATCACGGAATTCACGCGCCAGCTCGCCATGCTGCTGGGGGCGGGGCTCACGCTCATCCGGGCGATGGGGTTGATCGAAGAGGATGCTGGTAGTCCGCGCGTGCGTAACTTGGCACGACGAATCCGCGCCGATATCGCTGGCGGCAAGAGTCTCGCAGAGGCCCTGGAGGGCCAGGAGCGTCAGTTCCCGCCGGTGTTTGTCAGCATGGTGCGGGCCGGCGAGGCCAGCGGGGCACTTCCTGAAGTCCTCGAGCGCATCGCCGAGACTCGCGAACGGGAGCAGAAACTACGCGCCAAAGTGGTCTCGGCGCTGATTTATCCTGCACTGCTGATTGTCACGGCGATCGCGGCTTTGCTGGTCATCATGCTGTTCGTAGTGCCACGATTCAAAGCAATGCTAGTCGATTCAGCCGTCAAGCTGCCGCCATCCACGGCCGCCATCATTGCCGCATCGGATTGGCTCAATATGCATCTCGTCGAGCTCGGAATGGGTGTCGTCGTTTGCACTCTAGCGATCATTGTCGTGCGCCGCTTGCCGGCGACGCGCCGCTGGTGGGGTCGCGCGAGCCTGCGTCTCCCAATCGTCGGCAACCTCGTGCGCACCGATCTTGCGATCCGCTTCTGTCGGACGCTCGGTGCACTGTTGACCAATGGCATCAATCTGCCGACGGCGCTAAACCTCACCCGCAATGCGCTCGGCAACGAGGAGGCCGCGGCAATGGTCGCCGCCATGAGCCAGGAGCTGCGAAAGGGCAGCGATCTCGCCGGGCCTATGGCGGCATCCCGGCTGTTTCCTCCGATCGTGACGGCGCTGGTCCGTGTCGGCGAAGAGACCGGCGGTCTGGCAAAGTCCTCGCTTTATCTCGCCAACATGCTGGAAGAGCGTCTCGACGTCGCGATGCAACGACTGGTGACGATACTCGAGCCATTGATAATCATTGCTGTCAGTGTCGTCGTCGCGATAATCATCCTTTCGATCATGGGCGCCGTCGTAAGCGTCTACGATCTGACACTTTAGCCCCACCCGACTGGGAAATAGTCTCGTATGCTCCACCGCGTCCTTTGGGGTTGGCGTCGTCGCGCCACCCGTGTTCCCGCGAACCGCGCCGCCGAGGCCGGCTTCACGTTGGTCGAGCTGCTCGTTGTGCTCGTTATTTTGGTGTTGCTCGCAAGCCTGGTCGGACCGCGCGTCGTCGGCTACCTCGGCACATCACGCGTCAAGACGGCAAAGGTACAGATCGAGAGCCTTGGCTCGGCGATCGAACTCTACCGGATCGACAACGGCCGCTACCCGACGACCGACGAGGGCCTCAAGGCGCTGGTCCAGGCCCCGCCGGGTGTGGACGGCTGGAAAGGACCTTATCTGACTAAGAAGGACGTGCCGAACGATCCCTGGAACCGGCCGTACTACTACCGCTCACCTGGACAGCATGGCCCCTTTGACATCTTTTCGCTTGGCGCCGACAATCAGGTCGGTGGGACAGGCGAGAACGAGGACATTGCCAGTTGGTGAGGACATGAGCGCGCGCGGTCAGCAAGGCTTCACGCTGGTCGAGATGCTGCTGGTGCTTGTGATTTTGGCGCTGACCGCAGGGATAGCTACTGCGCGCTTCAGCGTGCGGAACTCCGACGACAGCCTGCAATCGGTCGCCTACGAGATCGCCTCGCGGTGCCGCGCCGCCCGGATCGGTGCGATGAGAACCGGCGCCGACCAGGTCGTTTTGATCGATCTTGCCGAACGTGTCATGTCCGGTGGTGACAAGGCGCCGCTGCAGATCCCACGGACGGTCGATGTTGTTGCGGAGACGAGTGCCGCTGAGCAGCCCGCCGCATCGGTCGCTGCGGTGCGTTTTCTGGCGAACGGCAGTTCGACTGGCGGCACTGTCCGCATCGCATCGGGCACACAGGCGTACGCGATAAGCATCAGCTGGTTCACCGGTCGTGTCAGCGTTGAAGCCGCGCGGTAGTCAGCCGCTGGTCGGGTGCCGGCACCCATTCGGTGGCTCGGATGGATTTACGCTGTTCGAGGCGCTCATTGCCATCGTAATTCTCACGATGTCATTGAGCGCGCTGTTGCCGTCTTTCACCGGAGGATTGCGCGGCACAACCGCCATCGATGATCACTTGCGCGCGCGGCTATTTGCGCAATCTCTAATGGCGGAGGTGTCGCACAACCGCGATCCGCAACCAGTGGTGCGACAGGGCCAGTTCGACAAGTTCACGTGGCACCTGTCGGTAACGCCCTATGACGCCGATGTCGTGCCACGCCCCGCTTGGCGCCTGCACCGGTTGGTGCTGACGATCGACTGGTCGCCGGGGCGGCAGATCGAGCTGCAGACCTTGCGGATGATGCGCGCGCGATGAGTAAGCCCGACAACATCGTGCCCGCGGGGCGCCAATCGGGCATGACGCTCGTCGAGATCGTGGTGGCTCTGGTCGTCATCGGTCTGACCTTCGCCATCGCGGCGGGCGCACTGCGTGTGCTCGCACGCAGCGGCGGGATCGGCACCGAGCTGATCGGGCGTCACGACATGTTCTCGCGCGGGATCGATGCGGTGCGCCGTGACATCGAGCGGTTGGAGCGCATCGCTCTCGGTAAGCAGATCGACGATGCGCAATTCGAGTTCAGCGGCACCGAACAAACGCTGGCTTTCGTCGTGGTGGAGCCACCGTTTCCAACGCACGCGGGTCTCTTCCTCGTGCGTTACGCAATCATCGAGCGGGGTGGTCGCGGTCTCGTCGTGCGCAGCCGGTCGCCGTACGTTGCCGGAAGTCCGATCCCGGCATCTCGCGCCGAGGAGGCAGTAACGGTTCTCGATGGCCTCTATCGTTTCGGTTTCTCCTATCTGGAGCGTCGCGAGGGGCGCGAGCGTTGGGTTGCCCGGTGGACCGACCGAGCGAGCCTGCCGGTGCTCGTCAAACTCAATGTCGTCGACGTGGTAAGTGGTGTCCCGGCCCTGCCGCCGCTTGTGTTCCGGCCGCGCGTGGAGGCCGAGCAGGGGTGTGCGAAGCCCGGGACTGGTCCCTGTACCATGGCGCGGCAACAGGCGAATGCACCGCCGGCCGCGCAGGAGAAGCGGCCATGACATCAACCGAGCCGCGCAACCGTGGAATCGCGCTTGTCATCGTGCTGTGGCTCGTGACGATCTTGGCGCTGCAGGTGAGCCTGTTCAACCTGACGGTGCGGGATGCGGCTTCGCTTGGCAGCAACGAGTTGGCGATTGCGCGTGGCGAGCAACTCGCGTCGTCGGGCATCGAACTTGCCGTGGCCGGGATTCTCGAACCTGATCCGAGGCGCCGCTGGGACGCTGGCGGCGAGTTCCGCGTGGTGCGCTTCGGCGGCGCGGTTTTGGAGATCAGCGTCAGCAACGAGGGGGGGCGGATAGATCTGAACGCGGCGAGCGAAGATCTGCTTTCGGCGGCGCTCTATCCGTATGCCCGTTCGCCGGCTACAACGGCCCAATGGGTAGATCGTATTCTCGACTGGCGTGATACCGACGATGAGGCTCGGCCCAATGGTGCCGAGGCAACCGACTACGCGCGCGCAGGTGTGGCCTACCGACCGCGCAACGGCCGGTTTCTAAATCCGCTGGAGCTGGGGCGCGTGTTGGGCATTCCGCCGGAGATCGCTCGCGCGCTTGCCAACCGACTGACGGTTTATGGCATAGATGGCAAGATCAACCCGCTCTATGCCTCACGCGAGGTCTTGTTGATGCTGCCTGGCGCAAATCCCATGGAGGTCGACAACGCCCTGCAGCTCAGGGAGCGTTTGCGTGACGACGCGGAGCCGGTCATGGCTGCGCTGGCCTCGGTCAAGGATTGGATCACGACCGACAAGACCTCAGTTTATCGGATCGACGTCACCGTCCGGGGGGAAACGAAATCGGCGTTTGGTCGGGCGGAGGCGGTTGTCCTCGTCGATCAGACCCCGCGCACTGGCGACAACGCGGTCGCAGACGCGACGCCGCCCCTCCACATCCTGAGCTGGAATTATGAACCCAGCACGTCGACGCGCAGCGCATCGGGATCAGACAACCGGGGCCAAAGATGACGCTCGCCGCTGGATCGTCCGCGGTTGTCGGGGCCGCTCGCGGGTTCCTCGCCTGGTGGGCGGGCGAACTCTCCGATATTCTGGCGCGTCGCGGCTCGGCCGCCAATTCCTGGCAGGTGATGTTCGTGCGGCGCGGCGCCGGTTCCGGCTGTGACGTCTACGTGTGCGCGCGCCAAGCGATCGAGCAGGTTGCGACGTCCAACGATGCCGGGGAACAGCTTGTCGAACGCCTCCAGCGGCGGCTCGGGAAGGGCAAAATCCCATCAAGCGCGATCGTTTTGAGGCTGCATCCAAGTGAGATCGTGCAGACGCACATCGGCGTGCCGGCGGCAGCGCGTGAGGTCATGGAGCCGATCCTGCGCAACCAGATCGAGCGGCTGGCGCCGTGGCCCGCAGACAAGGCGCTCTTCGCCTACGAAGTCGCGGGCGCGGCCAGCGAGACCGGTACGCTCAATGTGCAGGTGGCCGTCGCGGCGCGCAGTGCCGTGGAGGGGTTGGTGGCGGAACTCGACAGCTTGGGCTATCGCCCCGGCGTCGTCGATTTCGGGACGGACAGCACCGCGCCACCGCGGATGAACCTGCTACCGCGGCGGGAACAGGCCTCTGAGGGGCCGGGTCGTCTCATCGTCGCCTCGGTTGGCATCGTGATGGCCGTTTCGGTGATTGCAGGCGCGGTCGGCGGCGCTTTGTACGGACGTCGGGTCGCCGAGATGAATGATCTTGCGGCGCGGCTCGAAGCTGTGGGCGCCGAGCGAAAGTCAACGCTGCGTTCCGCCGATGCGTCCAGTGAATCGCGCAAGCTCGCCTGGTTGACGGCGCAGAAGGCCGATCAACCCTCCATGGCTCTGACGCTCGAAGCGCTGAGCCGCGCGCTACCCGACGAGGCGTGGCTCGATCGGCTGGAGGTCAGTCAAGGCGTGGTAACCATCGCCGGCAGCGCTACCAATGCCGACCGTCTCATCGGCCACCTGGAAGCGTCGAAACTTTTTAGCGACGTCCAGTTTTCCGCGCCCATCACCAGGGCAGACGGCGGAGCGATCGACACCTTCTCCATCACCGCAAAGATCGTGATCGGGCGAGGATTGCGCTGATGAGCCCACAAACTTTGTCCAAGACATGGCGTCGCGTGCTGGCGATAGGGTTGGTGGTGACTGGCCTCGGACTCGCGGTGATCGTGGCAGTTCTTCCGTTTATGCATGCAGAGGCCGTGAAGCAGAATCTGGCCGCCAGCCGCGAGCAGCTTGCGCTCGAGGAGCGGCTGCGGAGGACCCCCGGAGCGAAAACCAAGAGCATCAGGCGGGAGGTGCTGATCCCTGGCGCCACGGAGGGACTAGCCGGCGCTGAGCTCCAGCGACGGGTGTCCGAGCTTGCGCGTGCGAGCACGCTGACTCTGCGCAGCACTCAGGTCGCGCCAGCGAAGCGCGAGGCCGAGCTTACGGCCGTCAGCGTCGATGCCAGCATCCAAGGCACTATCGACGGAGTACGTTCGCTGCTGTACGCGATCGAGACCGGCGATCCGCTACTCTTCGCAGAAGGCTTGTCGATCAGGACGATTGCCACGCCGCAGGCACAGCAGCGGCCGATCATGCTCGACATTAAGCTGAAAGTCCGAGGGTATGCCGTCACCAACTAAGTCAACTGAGCCCAAGGGCAAGCTGCCACTGTTGCTCGCATCGGTGGCAGTGCTGGCGGGGCTTTTGTTGTGGGATCGGCTGTCGGGTGAACAGTCACCGGAAAGCGGTACCGCAAAGCACACGCATGCGGCCATGCGAGATCGGGCGGCGGATGCGGCCACGAGCAGCGCGCGATCGGAGCCGCTCGCCAATCTGGCACTTGGCGACTTGCACGACACGATCGATCGGCCGCTCTTTGAGAAGGGGCGCCGTCCGGTGAAGCCGCCGATTATTCAGCCCGTCAAGGCG
>LNEA01000064.1 GCA_001464855.1 Rhizobiales bacterium Ga0077530 | reverse complement strand
ATAGTCGGCAATTTGTCGCGACGCTGAAATCGGTGCAAACCCCTAAGGTTGAATGGGTGCACCCTTGCGCCAATCCCAAGTTCCGCTGCTGGCTCATCTCGACCGAAACCTGATGTCGCCTCTCGGGGTATAAGCGGTCGCAGCGCTCACGCCGTGACGGATAGACCGCGGCAGGCAGGCCATGACCGCTTCCTTTGCACGTCAGACCTATACGTGAGATTGGCGGCCAGCCCCTCGATGTCCCCTGTGGGTCACCAACGGGAATCGAGGCGAGTGGTGAAACGGGTTGCTTCATATCGATCAGCGGACGTTTGACAACGAATCAGTCATAATTGCACTCGAAAGCCGGGTGCAATGATCGAAACCAGCCTTTACCTGCCGATCAAGCGTTTCCTCGAAGGTTTGGGTTTCGAGGTGAAGGGGGAGGTGTGCGGGTGTGACGTGGTTGCGCTCGACGGAGGCGTGCCCGCGGCCGTCGTTATCGCGGAATTGAAGCTTGCCTTCACCCTTGAACTTTTGCTTCAAGCGGTCGACAGGCTGCCGGCTTGCGATGATGTCTGGCTCGCGGTGAGCGCTTCACGCCGAGGTCGCGGACGCGAGGGTGATGCGCGCGTGAGGAAATTATGCCGGCTTCTCGGCTTCGGACTCGTTGCCGTATCGGCCATGGGTAACGTCGAGGTCATTGTCGAACCTGTTCCATGGCGCCCACGCCGAGACCAGAAGCGACGCTCGCGCATTGTCGAGGAGCACAGGAAGCGCAGAGGTGATCCTGCCGTGGGCGGAAGCAGCCGCCGACCGATCATGACTGCCTACAGGCAACAAGCGCTCGATTGCGCGCGAGCGCTGGCGGGAATGCCGAGCCGACCGCGCGATCTCAAGCCCACGTTGCCTGACGCGCCTAAGATCCTCCAGCGGAATGTCTACGGCTGGTTCAAGCGCATCGAAAGAGGCCGATACGGCCTTAGCGACCTTGGTCGTGCCGAACTTGCGCGATGGACTGCGTAGTGTCCGGCGGCGCGATGCGCCACCTCAGGGCCACTCGCGTTCTATAGTGCGCTGAGGCGATGGTGTGTGCTCGCCCATGATGCGGTGGATCGCCCGGCGCGACACTCCTAGAGTTCGCGGTCGATCTGCGGCTTGGTTTTTCCCAACGCGTTATGTTGAACGACTGTCTCGGCGGCTATCGGGTGAGTGAATAGGCTGCGTTCATAATGGCAGAGAAGGTAAGGGGGCAGGCCATTTGCGCGGCCTTATTCGGTGACGGCTCGGGCGCCGGCTCGGGCGGTATCTCCGGCGGTGGTAGATTCACCGGTCGTGGGGCGTCAGGATCGCGAAGAGGTTCTGATATCGGCGCCGGCGGCCGCTCGATCGGAGGGGCGGTCTTCGGGTCTTTCGTCTGACCGCGGTGATCGATGAACTTAGCCATGGGCGGCTCCTGTGGGCAGACCTCCCTGCCTAACGGCGCCATAGCCTTCATAGTTCCTTTACCATAGACGCAGCCTCGAAAAGGTCCGCCTAACCATGGCGGCACCCGAGAATCGGCGGTGAGGCGGCTTCCGGGGCGCGCTCTTCTGTAAATCGGTCAAACGCCACCGCGACTGCACGCCGGGCGGCATAGATCACCGAACCAGACCAAACGGGCCATAGTATTCGCACCACTGCAGTGCTTGCGAACTTCGAGTGGCCAGCAGTAGCTAAACCGCGTGATGAGTTCTTCTTACCGAAATATCAGCATCGCGACCCTGTGCCGAACTTCGCAGGATCGAAGCCAATGCTGACCACCCAAGCAGCACCCTGGTTGCCAAAAGCTGGATTGATCAACCGGTTTTCAGCATTCTCTGGCACCCGTCTTGTCGTCTTGTCGTTGCTGTCTGTCGCTGCGTGTCGGAGCGACTACTTGATGGTATAGCGCGCGGAGAGAACGTCGCCGTGGTCATCTTTGTTTCAGTTCGCCGGAGAGCTTGGTGCCGCCGACATCGACCAGCGGTATCGTCGTGCTCTTGCCGCCTTGCTGGATAACGGCGCGCAGACTGACACCCTTCGTGCCGTGCACCTTGCCGTGGTCGATGATGTAGACCGTCAGATCTTTCGCTGTGACGACAAGCTCCAGTTCGTGGCCGCCTTTGCCGGCGAGCATGCCGCCATTCGGTCCGGCTTTTTGCGCATAGGCTGCTGGGATCAGCAGGAGGGTGAACAACAGCGCTAGAACGAACTTCATTTTCTTCTCCATTTGCTAGACCTATTGGGATTGGCCCCGGTGCGCTGCGTAGCGCCGCGAGGAAACGGCGCTGTCAGAAAGCCTCCGACAATCGACCTGGAGCGCCTTGCGCGGGACCTGCCTGGCCCTGTTCCGACGCACGTGCCTCGGCAATGCGCTGAAGCGGACGCCCTCCAAATCGGAGGAACATCAGCGGTGTCAGGATGGTGTCGATGAGCGTCGCGCTGATCAGCCCGCCGAATATCGTCACGGCGACCGGGTGGAGGATTTCTCGTCCAGGCTCACCCGCTCCGAACAGGAGTGGCACGAGCGCCAGCCCGGCCGCGAGCGCCGTCATCAGCACGGGGCTGAGGCGCTCGAGGCTTCCGCGCACCACGAGATCGCGACCAAATTTTTCGCCCTCGAACAGCGCCAAGTTGATGTAGTGGCTGATCTTCAGAATGCCGTTGCGAGCGGTGATCCCGGCCAGCGTGATGAAGCCGATCATCGAGGCCACCGAGAGCGGTTGGCCGGCAAGCCAAAGCGCGATGACGCTGCCGATAAGACCCAAAGGGATGTTGGCAAGAATGATCGCGGCGAGCACCGGCGACTGGTAGCGCTGGTAGAGAACCATAAAGATGAGGCCCAGCGATACGAGCGACAGGATGCCGATGATGAGAGCGGCTTCCTCCTGCGCCTTGAATGTGCCCTCCAACGCGGTGACATAACCTCGTGGCAGCGCCGTCTCTGCGATGATCCGGCGGACATCGGCGACGATCGCCGCCATGTCGCGCTCACCGTCTCCGTTGGCTGAGACGACGATGCGCCGCTGCCCGCTCTCGCGGAG
>LNEA01000063.1 GCA_001464855.1 Rhizobiales bacterium Ga0077530 | reverse complement strand
GCGGCGGAATAGCGGCGGCGCATTTCGCGCCTATTGCCGCAACATCGGGGCCGTCATCGGCCTTGCTATTCTGTCCGTCGTTTTTGCGACAGCCATTTTCGGCCCGTGGTTCTTTCCGGACGATCCCTGGAACATGGCGACGCGGCCTTTTCTGCGGCCATTTGTGGAGGGTGAGCATCTCCTCGGATCCGATTTGCTCGGACGGGACGTGCTGACGGGGATCGTATATGGCGCCCGCGTGTCGCTTTTGATTGGTGCGATTTCTACGTTCGTCGCGATCATCATTGGAGTGGCGGTAGGCGCGGTCGCGGGATATTTCGGTGGACGCGCCGACGATGCGTTGATGCGCTTCACCGAGTTTTTCCAGACGATCCCGAGTTTCCTGTTCGCCATCGTGCTCGTTGCGATCCTGCTCCCCTCCTTCGAAACGATCTGCATCGCCATCGCGATCGTGAGCTGGCCCCCGGTCGCGCGGTTGGTACGTGGCGAGGTCCTGAGCCTCCGATCGCGCGAATTCGTCCTCGCGGCCGTCGTCGCCGGACAAACGCCCTGGCGCATCATTACGCGCCAAATCCTGCCCAACACACTTTCGCCGATCATCGTCACGGCCTCGATGATGGTTGCCTCGGCGATCCTGCTCGAGGGTGCGCTGTCGTTTCTCGGTCTCGGCGATCCGAACATGATGAGCTGGGGTTTCATGGTCGGCGCGGGTCGCACCGTCATCCGCCAAGCGTGGTGGATTTCCTTTTTTCCGGGGGCGGCGATCATGCTGACAGTGCTGGCGCTCAATCTCGTTGGAGAAGGGCTCAACGATGCCTTGAACCCGCGCCAGGCACGGGAGGGCCGCTGATGGCGGCGCTACTCGAGGTCCGCTCGCTCTCGGTCGCGCTTCCGCCCGGCGCCGACCGCCGTCTTGCGGTCGAGGACGTGACGCTGACCGTCAACAAGGGCGAGATCCTTTGCGTGATCGGGGAGTCGGGGTCCGGGAAGTCGATCACCGCGAACGCCGTGTTGGGGTTGCTGCCACAGCCGCACGTTCGCCCGGTTGCCGGCAGCATTCACTTCGAAGGCCAAGATCTCCTCAAACTGACACCGGAGGAAATGCGCGGCTTCCGCGGGCGTCGGGCCGCGATGATCTTCCAGGAACCGATGACCGCTCTCAATCCGCTGATGCGGGTAGGCGATCAGGTCCAGGAAGTTTTCGCGAGCCATGGCCTGTCTTCGGCCACCGGCACTGGAAGTCGGGTGACCGAACTGTTCCGCGAAGTCGGTTTGCCGGATCCGGACTCGATTGGTGCGCAGTATCCCTTTCGTCTCTCAGGTGGGCAGCGGCAGCGAGTGATGATCGCGATGGCGCTCGCGCTCGAGCCGGCACTGCTGATTGCCGACGAGCCGACCACGGCGCTTGACGTTACGACGCAGGCGCAGATCCTCAAGCTGATCGATGACCTGCAGGACGCCAAGGGCATGGGCGTTCTCTTCATCACCCACGACTTTGGCGTGGTGGCCGAGATTGCAGACCGGATCGCGGTCATGCAGCACGGCCGAATCGTGGAGCAGGGGTCGGTAGAACAAATTCTGACCGCGCCGCGCCATGCCTACACAAAACGGTTGCTCGCGGCGGTGCCATCGCTCGTACCGCCGCCACCACGCACGTTGATCGGCGGCGCGCCGGTCCTCGAAATAGAGCGGTTGAACAAGACGTACCGATCTGGCGGCGGGTTCTTCAAGAAGGCGCGGGTCGTCCCGGCCGTTCGCGACGTGATGCTGAGTGTCGGACCCGGTGAGACAGTGGCTCTGGTTGGAGAATCGGGATCTGGGAAGTCGACGCTTGGCCGATGCATCGCGCGTCTGTTGCCGATCGACAGCGGAGAGATCCGCCTGAACGGCCAGAACCTCGCCACGCTCTCAGGTTCCCGCCTGCGCGCCGTTCGCAAGACGCTGCAGATGGTGTTCCAAGATCCGTTCGCCTCGCTCAATCCCCGTCATACGGTCGGGCGTATCATCGCGGAAGGTCAGGTCGCACACGGCACCAAATGGGCGGACGCGGAGGAACGCGCGCGCGCGCTTCTACCTATGGTGGGGCTCGAACCGCACGCGGCGGACCGCTATCCTCACGAATTCTCCGGCGGACAACGTCAACGCATCGGCATTGCACGCGCGCTTGCGCTCGATCCGGTCGCGCTGATCGCCGACGAACCGGTGTCGGCGCTCGACGTTTCCGTACAGGAGCAGGTTCTCGCCCTGCTTCGCGACCTCCGCGAGCGGCTTGGCCTGTCGATGATCTTCATCACCCACGATTTGCGTGTCGCTGCTCAAATAGCTGATCGCATTGCCGTGATGCGCCTCGGCGAGATTGTCGAGGAAGCGCCAACCGGGGAGCTATTTGCCAATCCGCGTCATGCCTATACTCGCGACCTGCTTGCGGCGGTGCCCGGGCGCGGCGTCATGCTGCGGCAGTAGACGAACACACGGGCGCATCGCGACGCGCAGACG
>LNEA01000062.1 GCA_001464855.1 Rhizobiales bacterium Ga0077530 | reverse complement strand
GATGCCTACAAGGAGATGGCGTCGCTCGCCGGCAAGATCTGGATGGAGCACGGCGCGCTTTCGTACACCGAGTGTATAGCGGAAGACGTGAAGCCGGGCACGCACACGTCGTTCCCACAATCGGTGAAGCTCGAGGAGGGCGAGATCGTCGTCTTCTCGTGGATTACCTACAAGTCACGTGAGGATCGCGACCGGATCAATGCAACGGTCATGGAGGATCCAAGGATCAAGTGCACGCCTGAGACCATGCCGTTCGACGGCAAGCGCATGATCTGGGGCGGCTTCGTCCCGATCGTGCAGCTCTAGGTTCAGTTGCGAGTTCCAGAGCGATGAGTTGACCGATGGCCCGCGTCGTCTTCACGCCAAACATTCAGCGCCACGTCGCGTGTCCCGAGACGGAGGCGCCAGGGGCGACTGTGCGTGCGGTGCTCGATGCGGTGTTTCTGTCCAATCCGCCGGCGCGCGGCTACGTGCTCGACGATCAGAAGGCGTTGCGTCGCCACATGACCATTTTCATTGACGGTGTTCTCATCCGCGACCGTGTCGGGCTCAGCGACGCTGTCGGTGAGGGCAGCACTGTTTACGTTTTTCAGGCGCTATCTGGAGGTTGAAAAAATGAGTGATGCGCTGCTCGTTTCGACGCCGCTCCGGCGGTCGCTGGGACATCGCCAATGTCGATTTTCTCGCCGACAACGTGACGCTGGCACTGAGCGATCGCCGCAGCGGTCGGCGTTATGCTGCCCTCGATCATGGGCACTTCGGCGTCAAAGTCCATCGCTCGACGGCCGATGGCTGGGAGGAGGCGGCATTGCCGACCTATCCCGAGAAGCCCGAGGGGCTGGAAGAGAACGACATGTGGGGGCGCCCGCTAGCTTGGAGCACGGTGCGCATCTGGTCGCTGATCGCCGGCGGCGCCGACGAACCGGGCGTGCTGTGGTGTGGGACCCTCCCCGGCGGGCTCTTCCGTTCGACCGATGACGGCGCGAGCTGGAAATTCATTCGATCGCTCTGGGACCATCCGCTGCGCAAGCAATGGTCGGGTGGCGGCGCCGATCTGCCCGGCATTCACTCGATCTGCGTCGATCCGCGCAACTCGAAGCACGTCTCGATTGCGGTGTCGACGGGCGGTGTGTGGCGCACCGAAGATGCCGGTGAGACTTGGGAATTGCGCGGCAAAGGGATGCGTGCCGAGTACATGCCGCCGGAAATGGTGCATGAGCCCGTTGCACAGGACGTTCATTGCTTGGCGCAGTGCGCGGCGGCGCCGCACCGCATGTGGGTGCAGCATCACAACGGCATCTTCGTTTCGTCGGACGAGGGCCAGAACTTCATCGAGGTGACCGACGTGAAGCCGTCGGCCTTCGGGTTTCCCGTCGTTGTGCATCCGCGAGAGCCTGACACGGCGTGGTTCGTGCCGGAGATCAAGGATGAAAAGCGCATCCCGGTCGATGG
>LNEA01000061.1 GCA_001464855.1 Rhizobiales bacterium Ga0077530 | reverse complement strand
TGCACATCGCCGACATACGTCACAAGGCAGCTCAAGGGCGCCGCGCCGACGCGGACCTCGATGCGATCCGACTCTGCGATGATCGCTTCTCCGGCCGTCAGCTCCAGGGAGCCCGCGCGTCCCGAACCGCTGAGCACGAGCAACGACGTCTGTTGCGCCGCTTCAATTCGCCAAACCGAATCTGCAGCCAGATCGATTCGCTCCAGCACGAAGTGCGGATTCGAAACGAGCAGCATTCGTTGGTGGGAGAGTCGCACGGACGCCATTTGCATCGGCGCCACACCTGCGTGCGCCGCGGCGACCGCACAATCAACATGAAGGTCGCGTTGCCGCCCGTAGTCGAACAAACGGAATGTCGTGTCGCTGTGCTGCTGGACCTCGGCGACGATCAACCCGCCCCCGATCGCATGGATCGTGCCGGCTGGAACGGAGATTACGTCGCCTGCCACCACGGACTGCCAGACGACGAGCTCCGAGATCGACCCGTCCTCAATCGACTGGCGCAATTGATGCGGGGTGCAGGTGCGGCTTAGTCCGAGCGCCACCTTTGCACCTGGCACGGCGTCGACGATGAACCACGCCTCGGTCTTGCCATTGGGCAAGCCGATCGACTGTGCGAAAGCATCATCCGGATGGACTTGGATGGACAGCGGCTGGCTGGTGAAGAGCAGCTTCAGCAGCAAAGATGGCGGGGCGATCACGCCGTCGCGACGCTCATACCAAAGTTCTCCAATCCGCGTGCCGTCGGCGCTCGGTTGTGTCCAAGGTCGTGGATCGGCCACACCCCAGGGCTTGGCCACCGAGCGAGCGATCAGACGTTCAAGCGGCATCAAGCATCAACATAGACAGTATCCAGTCCAAAAGAGATGTACCGCCACGGCTTGCGAAGTGCGCCCGTATCGACGCGAAGATCGATCGCGCCGCGGTTGTCTATCGTGGGACACATGAGCCAGAGCTGCGTCGAAACGGCGGAGCGCAGTCCCAACTGTTTCCACCGTCGTCGACAAACGCATTCAGTGGTAGCTGGATCGCAGAGCACGTCTCGCCTGATCTTGCGAAACCGCGCGCGCATTGCCAGCCCGTCCCATTCGACGAGAGGTGCGCGTTGTCAGGCAGGACCATTTTCAGACAAGCATCTCCGGCCTCGCGGTAGCCGCGATCGCATGTCCATCCCTTGCCGTACCGTGTATCAGCGAGATAGCCGTTCGCAGGGATCCTGATGGCGACGCATGAGGCACCTTCGGGACGGTAGCCCCTATTGCATTCCCAGGCCCGCCCGCGCGACGCGTCCGAGAGGAAGCCGTGCTCCGGAACAACGACGGAAACGCAACGCAACAGCGCTTTCTCGTAGCCGCGACCGCATTTCCAACCGTCGCCATAGGAGCTGCCGGTCAGATAGGCATTGTCAGGCACCGTGATCGCAATGCACGACTCAGCACTCTCGCGATATCCATGTCGACAGGCCCATCCCTTGCCGTAGGTTGTACCTGTGACATAGGCATTCGCCGGCGTCTCGATGGGGCGGCACTCGTTGCCCGCTTGCCGGAACCCGTCCTTGCACGCTCGTTCGCCGCCAGAGAACTTGTGAGTTGCAGTGGATGGGTCGGCACCGGATTGGGAAGACGCCGAGATCGATCCGAGTGTCGCAAGCACGCTGGCGAGTACCAGCGGGCCCGCTATGCGGAAGCATTGTCGGAGCATCGCCAATCCTTCCGTTTTAACGCTGCAACTGAACTCGAAATGGTCTGGCAAGCACCTACCGTGATTTCTTGCCGGGTGGTTTTGTCGCCGCGCCCATGCCCGACTTTGCGAGGAACGGGGTGTCCTGTGCGGCCGACGCTTTCGGCTTCGCGGATTTCGGTTTTCGGACCTCGCGATTGCCCTTTTGCTGACCTTTTGCCATTAGTCGTCTCCATTTTGTCTGCGCCGCATCGAGCGGCTGGGATGAGTAAAGCGATGGTTTGGGGGCGCGTCTAACAGGCACGTCCCCCGACTCGTCTGTCAGGGAACTCACGACCGCTGACCCGCGTCGATAGGCTCTCAGTTCTTGGCGGTCTTTTCCGCCAGGATCAGTTCAGCGCAGGCACGGGACATCACCGAGTCGGGCGTCTTGGCGCCAGGTATGGTCGACCAGCCGTGCTTCTCGATAAAACTGGCATGCTCCCAGGAGCGCGCCTTCTTCAGCTCGACGAGTTGCGCGACCGAATCCTTATCGAGGCGGAAATTTGCGACGCAGACCGGGGCGAGTGCTGCTACGACGGCATCGGTGGCCCGCTGGTCCGCAAGCGTCTTGGCAGAGCCCGCCGTGACCCATCCGCCCCAAGTGAAGCCTAGGATCGCGAGAGCCACCGCCCCACCGGCCGCACCCATCAGCGCGGGTTTCAGTTCGGCTGGCATTTTCATGATGATGCAATCCTATGGTCTGAGTGGTTTGATGATGCGCACCGTGGTCCAATCGAACCTATTGGCGCAGCAGGCCTGCCATAACCGCGTCGCCGCGGGAGCATCGTATGGGTATGACCACCTGCGGTTCTTCAATACCGGGTGAGCGAGCCGTGACGCGATCCAGCGATCAGCCTGTGCCAGCACACGCGGTGCTCTGCCGAATGGGACAGAAGGCTCGCTTGTCGTAGCCCGTAAGTCTCACTTAGATGATTTGGGCAGCGGCTGTACTGATCTGAAGCAGTCTCGGACCAGATACAATTTTTCTCTCGCTCTATCGGCGAGACCTATTGCTCTTGGAATCCCGCCAGTGCTTTGAGTTTGCGCATATCGTGGACGGTGACCATGCGCTCCTTCAGCGTCAGCAACTTGCGCTCACGGAGTTGCCGCAAGACCCGGTTCACATGGATGGCGCTCAGGCCCAGGGCATCGGCGAGTACATATTGGTTAAGCGGACAAGCAAATTCCTTGTCATCGGCAAGCCCAACCAAGCGTAGCCGCTCGGAAAGCTCGAGGAAAAAATGAGCTGTGCGTTCGATGGCGGTGCGGCGTCCGATACTGACGAGATGCTCGACAACCATAGCTTCGTCTCGTGATGCGGCCCAAAGAATGGCCGCGCCGAGCCGAGGGAATTCGTTGAAGACTTCCATCATCCGCGAGGCTTCCACACTGCTGACCACGACATCGGTCAATGCCGAAAAAGAGTGATCCGATGTGCGCAGCAGGACACTTCTCAAGCCGACACAATCGCCCGGCAGTGGGAAGGCGATGATCTGGCGTCCTCCGTCGGGCAACAGCTTAAAGCTGCAGACCCATCCCGACTGGAGGATGTAGGCCAAGTGGCCGGTCTGCCCCTCGTGAACGAGTTCCTTCCCGGCTTTGAGGCTGATTGCCGAACGCTGGAGCGCCGCGAGGCACTCGGTCTCTTGCTCCGACAGTTGCATGAATGTGCCGAGCTTTTTTGCGAGATGGTCAGTCTTGTGCGGCACTCGAAGGCCTTATGAACGGTCCGCCAGACGCGTCGGCAGAATTGAGCTATCCCAGGTTAGCAGAGAATTCCCGCCGTCGGCCTAAGTTCCAGCACGCCCCCGCAATGAAACCCTGGGGGCTCGAAGAGTGAAAACGCATGTCATGGCGCCAATGACCGAAATCAAGGACCTTGCCGCCGGACGTGCTGCGCTTGCTATCTGCGAGTCCCTGCTGATCGCACTGACGGAATTGAAAGTTCTGAACGACCACGATGCACGCGGGGTGCTTGAGGACGCGGCGGCGGCACATCGGGGCGTCGAGAGTGCAGCCCCTGATGCTGCCATTCACACCGAGGCCGCGCACATGATCGAAAAAATCATATCGGTCCGCAACGCACTGCCGCCGCGTTGACTGAAATTGGAGTGGGGTGGCCCAGCAGGTGACAGGCCCGAAAGTGCGGACGACCATATTGGCCCCGAAAGAACGTCGGGGGTACAGGAGCAGCTATGACAACTGACGCTATGTCACGATTGGAAGCGGCAATCGCAGCTTCGGCTGCCATCCGGGACGAGAGCGATCAGAAATCTCGCGATGAACAGGCGGCAAAGGCCCGCCGGGAAGCACGTGCGCGCGCCATCTGGTCGGTGCGCCGCGAAGAACTCCCGGCCATCTCAAGCAAGATCGACGGCTTGTTGAAAAAGCACGGTTATGCCGGTCTCGTCATGGGAAAGCTCGATCAAAAGCACAGCGATATCGATCGGGTGATCATTGAGTTCAAGCATAGCGCGCACAGTTCGTCCAAGATCCTTCTCTGCGCCACGATTGCGGGTGAGTTTACCTGCTCCATCAACTCCATCGATGGCGACGTCGGCTCTACCGAACTACAGCTTGAGGATCTGACGCAGGATCGATTGGAGGAAGCCGTAGGTCATGCCGTAATGGAATGCCTGGGAGGCAAGCGCATCCCTCGACCTGATTGATGTCTACACCATCGGCAAAGAGAGCTTAAATCCCGCGGCCTGTAATCTGCTCAGTTGCTCTGGCGAGCGCCTAAGCTCTCGTGACCGCCGCCGCCAAGTCGCATCATGTTACGTCATGCCGGTGCGGAGGCGAACGTCGACGGTCACTGGACCTGCAATGGGTTCGTAGTGAAACGGAAAGCCGACAGACGGCTCCGGTCGAAATGGACTAAGAAGCTGCGGTTGGCCTTTCTGCGCGCGGGCGGCCTGTCGGATTGAAGGAACTTTGCAATCCGACTTCACGCAAGCCCCAGTCCGAGGTTCGTGAATGACTTCGGACTTCGTTCCCCTTCCCGAGTGCGCTCGTGTCACGCTCGCAGACGCGTAAATTTGCCAGCCGCGTGTCGGGAGCAGACCGCACGTCACACTGGAGTAGCTGCTAGAGCAGCGTGCGGGCAGCGCTCCGCAGCGCCGGTAGCACTCGGCGACCGAGGCGATCGATGGCGGCTAGAGGCTGAAATGAGATGGGCGTAGGGCTCGGATATCTTCAGTAAGGACGCGGATGACTTTCTCCGCCGGCCCGATCGGCGCATGTTCGAGCAACCAGTCGAGACTTGGCTCGCCCTCTTGGGGGGAAGTCCTAAGCAGAACGCCGTCGCGCGGAGGGTTCTCGGAGCGTAAAGCGACAGTGTTGCGCATGAGATTTCGGACCGCCTCGACGGCGTGGCGCGCCTCGGCGGGATCCTCGGTGACGAAGATATACCGTTGGACCCCCAGTGGAATATCCGTGCCCTGGAAGCCCGCCGCGCGATAGGGCCCTTCCACCTTGGTCTTCGCTGGAAGTGCCTCCTTACCCCAACGCAGTCCCGGGCTGATAAGCAACGTCGCGCCGGCGCGCGCGGCCCGGGCAATCAAGCTGGGATCGTTGCCCGCCAAGTAGAGCGGCGGCATGGTGGAGGGAAGGCAGAGGGGCGCTTCCGGAATTCGGTAGTGTTCGCCTTCATATGCCACGCGGCCGGTCGTCAGGCCTTGTTCCAGAATATCCCAGCCTTCGTGCAGAAGCTGTGTGCGCGCGGACAGGTCGATTCCATAGGTCCGGAACTCGTGTGGCTGGTGGCCCGAGCCGATGCCGAGAAGGATCCGTCCGGGCGCCATAAGCTGCACCATACCGATCTCCTGCACTGCTCTGAGTGGGTGGTACAGAGGCAACACGACCACAGCCGGTCCAAGGCGGATGCGCCGCGTGAGAGGTGCACAATGCGCGACCATCAGTAGCGGCGAAGAACAAATCGACGCGCTGGAGAAATGATGCTCAGCGAACCAGGAAATATCGAAACCGATCTGCTCAGCGAGCTGCACTGCTTCCACGGTCGTCGCCATCACCTCTGCCGGTGTCTCGTTGGCGTGGTTGAGCGACATGAGGTTGAAGAGGGAAAACTCCATGCGCACCGCTCAATTAGGAATAGGAGAACGGACTAAGGGTGCCCAGCAGATATGCCGCTCAAGAGCAGGCCAACCGTGAGCGCGCTCGCAGCTCAATTGATGGACTCGCCAGCAACCGCGATCGCCGCGTTGAGAACAGTCGCTCTTCGCCAGAAAATCGCACTCATCCCCAGCGGTTCTTGCCGTCCAACCTATTCGTCGGGCTGACGCGGTTTCGTTCGACACGACTGTGCAGCACGCGACGCGGGCCGAGGCATTCGCTTTAAGTGCCGCGCTGCGGGACTTCGCTTAGCCGCACCTAGCCATTGTGCCGCTCGTCTGCTTCGAGTGGCTGCAGCGGCCAGAGATCATCCTCGCCGGTCATCTCCGGTGGGCAGACTACCGGCCATCGGATCGCCCACAGGCGGCAAGTCACCGGCGCGCGCGCCACCTGTTAAGATGCCCGGAACAAGTGCCGAGCGTCTGCGGCAGGCGCTCCTGGGACGGCAATTGGCACACGACTATTCCCGGGATCATGTCGGTCTGTAGCTGTAGCGGCAAGCGCCCAACTTGGGTTATCGACGGTGGAT
>LNEA01000060.1 GCA_001464855.1 Rhizobiales bacterium Ga0077530 | reverse complement strand
CCGGGACGCGTTCTGACTGAGCTCGTGGAAAACAATCGCGTCATCGGCGGTATCAGCGACGCGTGCTCGCGGCGCGCAGTGCAACTCTACAAAATGTTCTGTAAGGGCGCGCTGCTGACGACGGACGCACGCACCGCGGAGATGTGCAAGCTGACCGAGAATTCGTTTCGCGACGTCAACATCGCCTTTGCCAATGAGCTGTCCTTAGTCTGCGACAAGCTCGACATCGATGTTTGGGAGTTGATTCGACTCGCAAATGGACATCCGCGCGTCAACATTCTCCAGCCCGGGCCGGGCGTTGGCGGGCACTGCATTGCTGTCGATCCTTGGTTCATTGTCGAGGCGGCGCCGCGGGAGGCGCGGCTCGTGCGCCTCGCGCGCGAAATTAACGACGGCAAGTCGGCATGGGTGATCGAGAAGGTTCGCGCGGCGTTCGCCGGTCGCGCTGCCCCGGTCAGAGTCGCGTGCCTTGGGCTGGCGTTCAAGGCTGACGTGGACGATCTCCGCGAAAGTCCGGCGCTGCACATCGCAGAGGAACTGGCGACTTGGGAAGACTGCGAACTGCGGGTCTGCGAGCCATTTATCAGGGAGTTGCCGCGTTCGCTGGCGGGACGACCCAACGTGACGATGGTGGCCAACGGCGAGAGGGCTATGGACGGGGCCGACGTCGTTCTTCTGCTTGTCAATCACTCCCAGTTTGGGCGCATTCCGCGCGAAGCGCTGGCCGGCAAGGCGGTGGTCGACACGCGCGGTGTTTGGTGCCAACGCCGAAGCGACACTGCAGCTAGTTCTCGGAACAAAAACGCAGCGCCGACACAAGCAAGAAGCGCCCCGATATCAGAGGATTTCTTGCTTTTCGAGCCGCACGCCTGAGCGGGGTGTACCCGATCACAGTCGCTGTCGCCGCACGCACGCCAAGCCAAGAACCACGGCAAGGGACGACGGCATTCTGGCCGCTTTCGCAGAGACCCAAATGAAGCAGATCCTTCAAGACATGCTCGGCGGCCAAACCTACATCCAAGAGGCCCCGGCACCGAGTCCACGCAAAGGTTCGCTCTTGATTGTCTCGCGCGCCAGCCTGATTTCGACCGGCACCGAACGCATGCTGGTGGACTTCAGTCGGGCCTCGTTGCTGCAGAAAGCGCGCCAGCAGCCTGACCGGGTAACTGCGGTGATCGATAAGGTGCGTATCGACGGCCCGGGACCCGCCTTCGAGGCGATCCGCTCCAAGCTCATCCAGCCAATACCGCTCGGCTACTGCAATGTCGGCGTCGTCGAAGCGTTGGGTGAGGATTGCGCGGGATTTTCGATTGGCGACCGGGTGGTCTCCAACGGGCCCCATGCCGATCTCATCAGCGTGCCAAAAAATCTCTGCGCACGCATTCCGGATTCGGTGAGCGATGAGGCAGCCGCCTTTACCGTCATCTCTTCGATCGGCCTTCAGGGCATCAGGCTTGCGCAGCCGACGCTCGGCGAGTGCTTCGTCGTCGTCGGCGTCGGTCTCATCGGCCTACTCACCGTGCAGCTCCTCGTCGCCCATGGCTGCCGCGTACTGGCAACCGACCTCGATCCGATCAAACTCGAATTGGCCGCGCGCTTCGGCGCTCAAACCTGTAACCCGGGAGCCGGCGAGGATCCAATCGCCGCCGGGATGGCATTCAGTCGGGGCCGGGGCGTCGACGGAGTGATCGTTACTGCCTCTACCTCCTCCTCTGAACCCATTGCGCAGGCGGCACGGATGTCGCGCAGACGCGGGCGCATCGTTCTCGTCGGTGTTACTGGACTTGAGCTCAATCGTAACGATTTCTACGAGAAGGAGATCAGCTTTCAGGTCTCCTGTTCCTACGGCCCTGGGCGCTACGACAGGGGCTACGAACGCGATGGACACGACTACCCCGTCGGATTCGTGCGCTGGACGCAGCACCGCAATTTTGAAGCTGTGCTCGATATGTTGGAGGCCGGTCGGCTGGACATCGAAAGCCTGATCACCCGGCGACTTGCTGACCGCCGACAAGTCCGCACTCGGCGTACTCCTCACCTACAAGGCCGGTGGGACGCAGGCGATGCGCCGGCGACGTATCGATCTTATTCAGACGCCGGCGGCGTTCGATCCGGAACGGCCGATCTGCGGCTTCATCGGTGCCGGTAATTACGCTTCGCGCGTTCTCATCCCCGCCTTTCGCAAAGCGGGCGCGCAGCTTCACACGATCGTCAATTCCAGTGGCACCAGCAGCGCGATCATCGGATGCCGGGCCGGCTTCCTGCAGGCGGCAACCGAACCAGAGGCCGCACTGCGGGCGCGGGAGATCAACACGGTTGCGATTGCTACGCGGCACTCGAGTCGGGCAAGAACGTCTTCGTCGAAAAGCCGCTGGCTCTGACGATCGAGGAGGTCGACGCCATCGAGATTGCTTACCGCAAGGCCGAAGTCATGCCGTGGCGACCGCGGCTCATGGTCGGCTTCAACCGGCGCTTCGCTCCTCATGTGGTGAAGATGCGCGCGCTGCTCGGGGCGGTGCGAGAGCCAAAATCCTTCATCTTGACCATGAACTCGGGCGCGATACCTGCCGATCACTGGACGCAAGATATCGCGGTGGGCGGCGGGCGCATCGTCGGCGAGGCGTGTCACTATATCGACCTGATGCGCTTCCTCGCCGGCGCGCCGATCACCTCCGTCTTCGCTCGGCGCATGAGCGGGGCGCCCGGCGTCGTGGTCTCCGAGGACATTGCCGTCATCGTGCTCGGCTTCGCGGATGGCTCGTTCGGCACCGTGCACTATCTCGCCAACGGTGCGCGCGACTTCCCTAAGGAGCGCATTGAGGTGTTCTGTGGCGGTCGGGTGCTGCAGATCGACAATTTCCGCAGTCTCACCGGTTATGGCTGGCCGGGCTTCCGGCGAATGCGCGGATGGACACAGGACAAGGGACAGGACGCCTGCGCCGCCGCCTTCCTCCATGCCATCACCCGCGGGGAACCCTCGCCCATTCCGCCGCAGCAGATATTCGAAGTGGCCCGCGCCAGCATCGAGGCAGCACGCTTGCTGCGCGTCCAGCAATGAGTACCGCCATTCGATTGCGGACCATCGCCAAGCTCGGCCCCGCAAACGTGGCACGGGTCGCGGCCTACCGTCTCGGCCTAGCGACCGGGCTCGGTCGTGTTCGCCGGCTGAAGGCCCGGACGCCGCACGGCCCCTTTTTCCCGACCTATGACGGGCCGACTCGTACATGGCCGGCCCGACAGACATGGAGGCGCGAGGCCACCTATTTCGGCTGGCTCAGCGTCCCATTCGACGGCGGCAGGCCAGACTGGTTTCTCAACCCGCTGACCGGAAAGCGCGTCGGCGCCGATCGTCCCTGGTGGGAGATTTCCGATTTCGACGAAGCAAGCGGCGACATCAAAATCATCTGGGAACCTTCGCGCTTCGACTGGGTGCTATCAATTGCTCAAGGAGCCGCCTCCCGCGAGCCTGGCGAGGCGGCACGGTTGGAAGATTGGCTCGGCGATTGGTGCCGACGAAACCCACCCTATCTCGGCCCGAACTGGAAATGCGGACAGGAGACCTCCATCCGCGTCATGCACCTCGCCATGGCCTCGCTGATTCTCATCCAGCGGGGGGTGCCACTCCCGGGCCTACGCGACCTATTACGGATTCATCTCGCGCGCATCATGCCGACCATCGGCTACGCCATCGGGCAGGACAACAACCACGGCACGTCGGAAGCAGCCGCACTGTTCATCGGCGGTAGCTGGCTCCATGCTGCGGGCGATACCGATGGAGCACGTTGGGCGAATCTTGGTCGCAGTCTCCTGGAGAACGGCATCGCCCGCTTGGTCGCGTCGGACGGCAGCTTCTCGCAGCATTCGCTCAACTATCACCGTGTCCTCGTCGATACGCTGAGCATGGTCGAGGTCTGGCGGCGGGCGCGTGACCTGCGGCCGTTCTCGGGCCTGCTCTACGAACGCGCCGCTGCCGCCGCGCTATGGCTCTTCACGCTGATCGAGCCCAGCAGCGGCGACGGTCCTAATCTGGGCGCCAATGACGGCGCGCGACTTCTGCCGTTGACCGACACCGGCTATCGCGACTTCCGACCGAGTGTACAGACCGCCATGGCGCTGTTCGCCGACCGCCTCGCCTATGACCGCGAAGGCATCTGGAACTTGCCTTTGCACTGCCTCGGCATCCGCCTACCGCAAGCGCAAGCCGAGCCTCCCCGCTCGCGCCAGTTCGATGACGGCGGCTATGCCGTGCTGCGAGCCGAAACGGCGATGGCGTTGCTGCGCTACCCGCGCTTCCGCTTCCGACCCTCGCAGGGGGACGCGCTGCATGTCGATCTCTGGATAGACGGCACCAACGTTTTGCGCGACGCGGGAACTTTCAGTTACAACGCCGACCGGCAGACTCTCGACACCTTCAACGGCGCCGCCGGACACAACGCGGTACAGTTCGACGGACGCGACCAGATGCCCCGCCTTGGCCGCTTCCTGTTCGGGGAATGGCTCCAAGCCGACTCGGTGGCCTTCGATACAGGGCGATCCACCGCGGAGGCCGCCGTCACTGACTGGCGCGGCGCGCGTCATCATCGGCAAATTGCGCTTGAGGATGGACGCCTCACCGTCCGCGACCATCTCGCCGGCCGCTTTTCCTCGGCGGTGCTGCGCTGGCGTCTCGCGCCGGGCGACTGGTCGATCGTGGGGCAAGACGTCCGCAAAGGCGCGTACCGTCTGTCAGTGAGGAGCGAGGCTGAGCCGGTCCGCAAGGAGATCGTTCTCGGACGCGAGTCGCTCCACTATCTCCAGCAGCACGAAGTGCCGGTACTGGAGATTGAAGTAGGAGGCCCGACAAGCCTAGTCAGCGAGTTCACGTGGCGATGAAGGTGCTCTATTTCCATCAGCACTTCTCGACACCTCGCGGCGCGGCAGGCACCCGCTCCTATGCGATGGCGCGCCGACTGGTTGCGCGCGGCCATACGGTAACAATGGTTTGCGGCAGCTACCACGGAGGCGACACCGGACTAGCGGGGCCGTTCGCGAACGGGCTCCGCCGGGGTGACGTCGACGGCATCGACGTCGTCGAGTTCGACCTCGCTTATTCCAACGCCACCGGATTTTTCAAACGCAGCTTGATTTTCCTGCGCTATGGGCTGCGGTGCATAGGCCTCGTTCTTAGAGAACCGTCTGATCTGGTCTTCGCCACGACCACGCCGTTGACAGCAAGCATTCCAGGCATCTTCGCACGGCTCTTCACCAACAAGCCCTTCGTCTTTGAGGTGCGCGATCTGTGGCCGGAGTTGCCCCGCTCGCTCGGTGTCATCCGCAACCCGCTGGTGCTCTATGCCATGGGCGCGCTCGAGTGGGCGAGTTATCGGGCAGCTCACCGGCTCATCGCCCTCGCACCGGGCATCGTTGAAGGCATCGAGCAGCGCGGCGTGGACGCGAGCCGCATAGCAATGATCCCCAACGGTTGCGATCTCGATGTTTTCGATGCGCTCGCCACAGCCTCGCTCCCGCATGGTGTCAACCCGCACGATTTCATAGCTGTCTTTGCCGGCACCCACGGCATCGCCAATGGGTTGGACGCCGTTCTAGACTGCGCTTCGATGCTGAAGGCTCGGGACCGAGCCGACATCAAGCTGGTTCTCGTCGGTCAGGGCAAGTTGAAGCCCGCTTTACAAGCCCGCGCCGCGCGCGAAGGACTCGACAACGTCGTATTCGCGGCGCCAGTGGCTAAAGAGAAGATCGCCGGGCTGATGGCGGTGTCCGATTTAGGCCTGCAAACACTGGCCAATGTCGAGGCCTTCTACTACGGCACCTCGCCCAACAAGTTCTTCGACTACATCGCCGCCGGTCGGCCCGTCCTCACCAACTATCCGGGATGGGTAGCCGACATGATCAGCGAGAATGAGTGCGGCTTTGTTGTACCTCCCGACGATGTGAGCGCCTTCGCAGACACGCTCGAATATGCTGCCGACAACCGCGCGTCGCTCATCCGCATGAGTGAGCGCAGCCGCGCGCTCGCCCGCTCGCGCTTCTCCCACAACATGCTGGCGGACCAGTTCGCTGACTGGCTGGAGGCGGCCCATGCCAATCCGATCTGAGTCCACCGGACTGCGTGCTGTCCCTGAGGCGCGCTCACTGGGACCGTCCAATCTTCAGGCAGGCATTGATCACGAGCGCATTTCGCACGACGCCGAACGTATGCCCTGCCGGGGTCTGGCCGGAATGAAAAGCAAGAAAATTTTATTGATCACACTCGGCGCAAAGGGGGACACATCGCACAACATGTTCGCCGCCCTCGGCGATTTCCTTTTGGAAAAATACGAGTGCCGCAAAACTCTGATCAGCCTTTCCAGAGGATCCGCCAGCCGAAACATCTTGGCCTTGCTGGGGTACAGCATCAGGAGCTTAAAGGACGTACTTTGGTCGGATACCGTTATCGTGCATGTCGCTGCAGCCCCAACAATCTTGATCCTGGCGGCCGCACGCATGCTCAGGAAAAAGGTCGTCATCTTTCAGTGGGATGTGTACCCGACGACTATTGGCGGCGTGCGCCACAGGGACCGGCTACCCCATCGCATCTTGTACCGCGCTGAAAGCGTGTGTCTGGCGCTTGCAAATCTGATCGTCATTCCGAGCGAGGATTTTCGCGACTATGCGGGTGGGCAAAAAATTGCCGTGATGCCCTTATGGCCTCGAAGCGAGTTGAAGCTCGACCCAATCATACACAGACCGATCGAAGGCAACACAATCCGCATTGCGTTCGCTGGACAGATCAACGAGCTGCGCGGCCTTGCCGAATGCGTCGCCCATCTCGAGTCGAGAAGCTCGGCTCGTATCATTTTGAACATCTTCTCGGCGAGCACATTGCCTCGAGATTTTTTTCATCCACTGTCTTCTGTGCAGGTCCAACATCATGGCGTGCTTCCCCGAGAGGAACTGCAACAACGGCTTGCCGGAATGCATTTCGGCCTAGTCAGTCTTAATCCACTCATGGATCAACCTGGATTTCCATCCAAAACGTTCGATTATCTCGCATCCGGCCTGCCTATTTTATATTTTGGCAGACCACTTCCAGCCTACACATCGGCAATCGAGAAATTCCACGTCGGCGTTGACATAACGCGCGATAAAAACATCGACCTAAAATCAATCCACAAAGAAATCCATTCGCGATTCGAGGACGGACGGCGCAAGTACATTGCTTATGCCAAGTTGAAATGGGGCCAAATTGCAGAAATTTGCTAACATTTGGGTCTTTGGGACTCTTTTGTTGTTCTATTTTGGTCCGATCCCCTGGGACGGCGCCCGCGACGGCTGGGTGGCCCTCGTTGTCGTCACTGCCATGCTCGGCCTCAACCTAGGCTGCATGTCCATACCCTCATCCGCCACGTGCACTTATTCGACGATTATCCCGCCGCGGCTTGCGATAACGAAAATATCCGCCTATGCCGTGATATTTGTTTTCATCCTGCTTTCCGCCAATCAAGTTTATAACGCGACGGGCCTTTCATTCATCTCCACATCAAGCTGGTCAGCAAATTTTGGCGAAGTCTATACGGAGTATCAGGAGAACACGAGAATTGCCAGGGTGTCATCACCCCTGGAATCCTTGATGTCACTGATCAAGGCGGCACTGTTTCCAGTAGCCCTCGTAGCGTTCTGCTATTTTTTTCTGAAAGACAAGATCCTCGCAGCTTTGTTCATATTCCCCATGATCGGCTCCAGCTTCATGCGAGGCACCGACAAGGAGACATTCGACGTTCTGGTTATAATTATCATTTCCGCCTTCTACAGCGGCTACAAACGCAAGATCATAATTGGCTCAGCACTACTGGTACCAATTTTTCTGCTGCTTTTCATCGAGCGGAAACTCGGAAGACGCGAAGACCTGCCCGCCTGCTTCGAATTCGTTTGCATCAATTACGATGGATTTCTGTCGACGATCTCACCGAAGCTCGAGTTCGGCTGGGCAATGATTGCCCTGTATATCACCAACGGATATCAGGGCCTTAGCGTCGCTTTGACAGTACCGTTCGAGTTCCACTTTGGCCTTGGCCATCTGCCCCCAATCGAGCGGCTGCTGTGCTCCCTCACTCGGATGATGTGCGATATTTCGACGTACGACGAGCGAATTACCGAAGCCGGCTGGGATGCCGCCTATCGCTGGACCACGTTGTTTCCGACCCTTGCCAACGATATCCACTTCCTGCTGATACCGGTCTACATGTTCTTTATGGGGCGCATCATGCGAAGCGCCGAGATTTTCTGGCATAACGAGAGAAACCCTGTCGCCCTCGCAACTCTCATTATGTTCTCGATCTTTTTTGCCTATCTTTCAGCGAATATGCAGGTTGCCATTTCATTGGACTGGGCCGTCGCTTGGATCGTTTTCGTCTACATTCCGTTATTGACCCTTAAAGTACGGCGCCGCAGCTCGGTACGGTTCATAGACCGCATGTTACTCGGACAGCCCCTAAATATGAAATTGGCGCCTCGGCGCGACGGCCATCCTCCTAGAATTCCGCGCCTTATCAACAGCGGCGGCGCGCCATGATCGAACAGCTATTCAGATTATCTAAATTGGCCAAGCACCGTCCGGGAAATACCGGAACGGCTTGGCTCGTCATGAACCAGCATAACGTGAGGTTCGATTGAATGAATGGGCGGGGATACGACAACTCAATAGGGACATTCCAGGGCATGTCACCAGGCACTTTGGACAGCAGAATCGTGACGGATAGGGGTAAGGTAGACGCCGCCGGAGCGCATTCAATTCGACGCGCGACCGTGCTGATTACCGGAGGCACGGGCTCCTTCGGGCGGACTATGCTTCATGACCTGCTCGCCAAAGGTTGCCCCGAGGTCCGGGTGCTCAGCCGCGACGAGGAAAAGCAGGACACCCTGCGCAACAGCCTGCGCAAAAGTAATGTGCGCTTTTATATCGGCGACGTACGTGACCGCGACAGTGTCGATCGGGCAATGAGGGGCGTCACTCACGTCTTCCACGCGGCAGCTCTCAAGCAAGTGCCATCCTGCGAGTTTTTCCCGCTTGAGGCTGTGCGCACCAATATCCTTGGCTCGGAGAATGTCGTGCGATCGGCGGCGGCCGCCGGGGTACGCTCTGTCGTATGCCTGTCGACCGACAAAGCAGTTTTCCCGATCAATGCCATGGGCATTTCCAAGGCGATGATGGAGAAGCTCGCCGGCGCTATTGCCCGATCCATCGGCCCAGAAGCGGCGACCACGGTTTCGTTGGTGCGCTACGGCAACGTCATGTGCTCGCGCGGTTCGGTCATTCCGCTGTTCATCCGACAGATCAAGTCGGGGCAGCCGATCACCATCACTGAGCCAGCCATGACGCGCTTCCTCATGCCCCTCCGCGATTCGGTGGCGCTGGTGCACTACGCTTTCGAGAATGCCCGCCAGGGCGACCTTTTCATTCGCAAGGCCCCGGCCTCGACCGTTGCCGATCTCGTCATTGCGCTCAAGGAGCTTTTTGGCCGTCCGGATCACTCCGTCGAGGTCGTCGGTTGGCGGCACGGCGAAAAGCTTTTCGAAACGCTGGCAAGCGCGCAGGAACTGACCCAAAGCGAGGACATGGGTGACTATTTCCGCATAAGCATGGACGGACGCGATCTCAACTATCGCGCCTATTTTTCCGAGGGCGACGTCGAGGTCGTCAACCAAAGTGACTATCACTCGCACAACACCGAGCGACTCGACGTCGCCGGGGTAAAGGCGCTGCTGCTCACCCTTCCGGAAGTCGTCGCCGAGATCAAATCGGCGGCCTGCCAATGATCCGCATCGTCGTCACCGGCGCCAGAGGTCTACTCGGTTGGCACTGCGCGGCGCGCCTGCACGCGCGCAATTGCGCGGCGACATTCCG
>LNEA01000059.1 GCA_001464855.1 Rhizobiales bacterium Ga0077530 | reverse complement strand
CGATGTTTGAATCCGGCGTCGACATCGGTGCCGATGCCGCGCTGAGGTCCGCCGCGGAGGCAGCCTTCACGGCGGTCCGGACGGCGGTCGAAGCTGTGGTTGCGACGTTGCCTGCTGCATCGCGACCGCCGGTCATGATGATGACGCTCCACATCTGGTCGCAGGCGCACGGCATCGCCAGCCTGTTCGGTCGTGCCGACGGCGCGCGCCGCCCGATCCCGATGAGCCCGGAAGAACTGCTCGAAGCGGAGGTGCTGATCTACCTGCGCGGGCTGGGGGCGTCGGGGCGCTAAGTGTCTTCAGCCGCGGTCGCCAACGCCTTCGGCTTCTGGCGCCGCGGAACGACGCCCGTACGCGACCGTTGCAAAAGAAAGCCCTCAAAAAAATCCCCACTCGCCCCTTGAAGTGATGTGAGAGTTCATTCCTCGGGTGGTGACAGCAACGTCAGGGAGCGCACGATGAACCAAATGGCCATGAAGCTCGATGACTTCGGGCGTCCGGCTTGGATTGCACTGATGGTGGTCGGCTTCATCGTTTTCTGGCCGATCGGCTTAGCCATCCTGGCCTACATCATATGGAGCGGACGCATGGGTTGCGGAAGGCGGCATCAGCGCGGTGAATGGCGGGAACACACCTCCGGCCCGCAGTACTCGACCGGCAATCGCGCGTTCGACGAGTATCGCGCCGATACGATCCGGCGGCTCGAGGATGAGGCGCGCGATTTCCAAGGCTTCCTCGATCGGCTGCGCATGGCCAAGGACAAGGCCGAGTTCGATCAGTTCATGACCGACCGCCGCAACAATCCGCCAGCGCCTGAAGCACCGGCTGGCGAGCCGAGCAAGCCGGCGGGCATGTAATCGAAAACAGAAAAGGCGGGCCTCGTGCCCGCCTTTTTGTTGGCGCGGTCCGCAACGCCTTCGGCTACTGCGGCCGCGGGTCGTATCCACGACGGATGGAGATTTCACGTTGCGGCCTTCGGCCGCTACAATATGCCAATCTGAAAATAAAAATGGCGGGGGTTTGGGGGTGTCCCCCAATCGGGGCGTGGGGCTGAGGCCCCACTCGCGGCGCAGGCGCGATCCCACAAATGATCCGCCTTGTGTTGGTGCGTTGGCGCGCTATGAGTCTGCCGCATCGACCATCAAGAGGAAGTTCATTCGTGACCGGACGTCCCGTTGTGCTTGTCGTCGCCGCGGCGCTGATCGATGTCGACAACCGCGTGCTGATCGCCGAGCGGCCGGCGGGAAAGTCGATGGCTGGCTTGTGGGAGTTTCCGGGCGGCAAGGTCGGGCCGGGTGAGACGCCGGAGGC
>LNEA01000058.1 GCA_001464855.1 Rhizobiales bacterium Ga0077530 | reverse complement strand
TCGCCTTTATTCTCGCACCGGTCGTGCGTTGGCTGGCGGCGCGCAGCGTTCCGCACGCGGTCGCGGCGGTGGGCGTGCTCGCCATGGCGATCGTCCTCATCGTTGGAATGTCTCTCGCGTTCAGCGCACAGCTTCTGTCCCTCACCGCTGAACTCGATAGCTACAAGCAGAACCTCGTCACCAAAGTGCGCACGGTCGCTGAGTTCGGGCGCAGCGATGGCATGATCAAGCGCGCGGTAACCGCAGTGGAGACGCTGGGTGCCGACATCGAGCGCGAACTCGGCCGCGGCGTTGTTGCGACACAAAACGGCCCTGTCGTGGTCGCGAAGCAACCTGAAGGCACTCCAGCGGAGATCATTGGTGGCCTCAGCGACGCCCTTGGACCCCTGGCGCAGCTCGGCATAACCGTGCTTTTCGTTATGTTGTTGCTGCTTCAGCATCATGACATACGCGATCGGCTCGTCCGCATCGCGGGGACCGATCGCATGAGCGGAACGGCCGCCGCCATCAGCGATGCGGGCAGCAAACTTTCGGAGTTGTTCCTGGCCCTTGCTGCTATGAACGCAGGCTACGGCGTCGCCATCGGTATCGGCTTGTGGCTCATTGGCGTACCGAATGCAGTGCTCTGGGGATTGCTGTCGATGCTCCTCCGGTTCGTGCCCTTCGCTGGCCCACTGCTGGCGGCGATCCCACCGATCGTGCTCGCAGCCGCAGTCGATCCGGGTTGGGGCACGATGGTCTTGGCCCTTATCCTGTTCGGCACGGGCGAACTGATCTTCAACAATATCGTTGAGCCCTTCTTTCTGGGACGAAAGGCAGGAATTACGGCCTTCGGCATGGCGGTCGCGGCGGCTTTCTGGACGGTCGTTTGGGGACCGATTGGGCTCCTTCTTTCGGCTCCCCTGACGACGACGATTGTCGTCCTCGGCCGTCACGTCCGAGGTCTCGAGTTCATCTCGGTCCTCTTCGGCGATCAGCCCGCGCTCGATCCGGCCCAGGAGTTTTACCATCGCTTGCTTGCGGGCGATCCAGTCGCCGCGGCAGCGACACTTGCGGATGAAGGGGAGAAACTGTCTCTCGTCGAGGTCAGTGAGCGGCTGGTGCTTCCAGCGCTGAAACTCGCCGCCCATGACCACCGCCACCAGAGGATCGATGGCGAGCAAGCGGAAGGTCTGCGGGAGACGATGCGTGACGCGGCCGATCTCTCCTTCGAAGCGCCGGACGAAGAAAAGTCCGGGGGACCACGTCCGCCGTCGGTGTGCGTGATCCCGGCACGCGGCACCATTGATCGTGCAGCAGCCGAACACGTCGCGTTTCTGGTTACACGCCAGACGCCGTGCCGGGCAGTCGTCCCCACACGATCGAGCGGCCTTACTGCCATCGCCGATATCCGATCGATGGAGGACTACGCAGATATCGATGCGCTGATCATAACGACCGTTGGCGGCGTTGACGGCCAGCAGCTTCGACTGATCGCGCGTCGCGCTGCGCGCGATTTTCCGAACGCTCACCTCTTCATCATGTCGCTGGATGAAGCACCGGATGCCGATCGTGAAGAGGCACGAAAGGCGGAAGGCAGTCGTCCAGTCCACACCAAGGTTGCTCCCATCATCGCGGCGCTCGACCAGGCCCCGGTGCGACGTGACAACGCGGAAGTCGTTGCCAACGACGCTCTCGCGCCGGTTGGCGAGCCGCGCGTGGCTCGAACCGCGTAGGTCCGGGGCGTTGTTCGGCAACGATTTGCCGCCACGCGCGTTGTTCTCCGCGA
>LNEA01000057.1 GCA_001464855.1 Rhizobiales bacterium Ga0077530 | reverse complement strand
GGCGCCTTCGCCAGCATCATGGAGAAGGCCATGTTGTCGAACACGGTCATGTGTGGGTAAAGCGCGTAGTTCTGGAACACCATGGCGATGTCCCGGTCCTTCGGCGGCACCGTGTTAACCACGCGTCCGCTGATCGCGATCTCGCCGCCGGAGATATTTTCGAGACCCGCGAGCATCCGCAGGAGTGTCGATTTTCCGCAGCCCGAGGGACCGACGAGCACCACGAATTCGCCGTCGATGATGTCGACGCTGACGCCGTGCAGCACCTCGACAGGGCCGAACGCCTTCCGAACATTGCGGATATCAACCGTCGCCATTCTTCCTCCACATGGGCCGGAACGCTTGCTGCGTCCTCTAATTTGCCAGTCCCGAGCGGAGCACTGTGAGCGCAATCTGCCCGCATTGGACGTCGGCCGGTCTTAACAGGGTTCCCCTATGAGTGAAAGGGCCGAGAGCAACCTGCAGCCATGCGTGTACTTGGCTCGTGTATGCAGCACGCGATTGGCGTGTCGATATCGGCGAAAGGAAATCCTAGACTGCTGTCCGAACGACATTGTCAGACGGAATAAGGGAGGTTCATCATGGGCGCGCACTCGAAAAATCAAGCGTGGCTGAGCAAAGTAGTCGAGGCGCCGCTGGAGCCCGAACTGCCAATCTGCGATCCGCACCATCACTTGTGGGATCAACGCGAAGGCGCCGAGCAGCCGCGCTATCTGCTCGACGAAATGCTCGACGATCTCGACGGCGGACACAACATCGTTTCGACCGTGTTTATCGAATGCGGCGCGATGTTCAAGGAGGACGGTCCCGAGGCTTTCCGATGCGTCGGCGAGACAGAATTCGTCAACGGTATCGCGGCGATGAGTGCCTCGGGTGGCTACGGTAAGACGCGGATCGCTGCCGGTATCATCGGCACCGTCGACCTGCGCATTGGCGATCTCGCCGCCGATGTTCTTGACGCACATATTGCTGCCGGCGGCGGCCGTTTTCGCGGCATTCGTCGTGGTGCGTTCTGGCACGAGAGCCCGCTCATACGGAATCATCGCACCGAGCCACCGAAGGGCCTGATGCTGCGCGACGACTTCCGCTCGGGCTTCAAGCACCTCGCGCCACGCAAGATGACATTCGAGGTGTGGTGCGCGCATACCCAGATCCATGAGGCAGTCGATCTCGCGCGAGCTTTCCCCGGCACGATCCTCGTGCTCGACCACTTCGGCGGACCGACGGCTATCGGGCCTTATGCGGGCAAGCAGGCCGAGGTGTTCGCCTATTGGAAGACTCAGATCGATGAGCTGGCCCGCTGTCCCAATGTCGTCGCGAAGCTCGGCGGGTTGAATATGGACATCAATGGATACGACTGGGAAGCGCGGCCACTGCCACCGACAAGCAAAGAACTTATGGAAGCGACACGCCCCTATTTCGAGTACACGATCGAGCGCTTCGGGGCGGATCGCTGCATGTTCGAGTCCAATTTCCCAGTCGACAAACTGAGCTGCAGCTACACGGTGTTGTGGAACTCGTTCAAGCTCATGACGAAGGGGTATTCGGCGGACGAGCGCAGTGCGCTGTTCCACGGCACGGCGACACGCGTGTATCGCTTGTGAGGTGGGAGGGCCGTCGACGCTAAGGGGATCACGATCCCGGCGTCGCGCTTAGCTGAAGCGGACGACCAGTGTGCCGACATCCCGGCGGATGGTCTGTGCGTCGTAAATCACGCCGCCGCTGTGCAGCTTGAATGTTGACGGAATGCCGAGCACCGACGTCAGCGACAGGCGTGCGGTGCCGCTCGCGTGATTTCGCACGAGGCAGGAGAACGTCTGTCCATTGGGCAGGACGATGAGCGCAGGCAGGTCAGCTTTCTTACGCGGAAGCGATCGGCGTTCGATTCCGGCGGGGTTTTCGATCGGTTTCTTTCCAAAGGCCATGCCGCATTAAGAGACCGCAAACCCTTTGAAAGCATTAACAGCGACGGCGAAAACACACGCCCAGGTGGTATTTTAACGTCCTTTTAGCGGTCAACGCGCATATAATGCACGCTAAGATTGAATTTTCGGGCCGCTGGCTGGTTCATGGGGATGCTTCCGGGGCCAGCGCTGGAATGCGCCGCGACCCGAGAGAGAGAAGGTATTTGCCATGCATACTCCCCTCGTCCCATTGCCAA
>LNEA01000056.1 GCA_001464855.1 Rhizobiales bacterium Ga0077530 | reverse complement strand
GGCCTCTGCGGGGCCAAGCGCATACGGGGTATCGTCCTCGAAACGCACAAGCACAACATCATCGAAGCGACCTGTGCCTACGCCGAAACTTGCCGGAATTTTTGTCAGCGCCTGATCGCTGCCTCTCGTGGCTTGCGACGCGAAGTCTCCAAGAGTCCTCGCGAGCGTCGCGGCCATGTCTGAGGTGACGCGTACGACACTGACGCGCCCAAGGGCGTCGCAGAACTCGACGTCGAGCGTATCGTCGAGCGTTGCGCCATCGGTCCGTGACGTTCGCAATATCCCAGTCGCCGCGAAGGAATTTTGCATGCTCCACCCCTCTGAATCACACAAATGATAGAGCGTCGGGGGGCCACGTCCTATGTCGCGAAAGCCACACTACTCGTGCAGATACGCAAAAAGCCCGGCTACGCACCGGGCTTTTCCACTTCGTGTTGATAACGCATCAAGCCGGGTGAGGCACCAGGCTTTACCAGAAGCGTTCCGCAGCGAGAATGCGAGGATACTGCCGAGTGGTCTGGTGTTCGCGACCGACGCCGGCTGCCCATGCCGCCGCGACAAGCCCCATGAGCGAAGCCGCTGCCGTGAGAAACGCGGCCACGACAGCTTGCTTGCGCGCCGTATCCGCCGCCTCGCGAACGCGCCGCTCCGCGGTTTCCTTCATGCTTTGAGCACGTGCGTACGTTTCGTCGACCCGTCGCTGAGCATCGGCTTCCGGAAGGCCGGTTTGACGCCTTAGAGATCCATCGGCCAAGCCAACCGTGAGCACACGACCAGCCTCGGCGACCAAGGCCGGATCGGGCCGCTGAGTTGCTGGAGACGCGGTATTTCCGGCAGGAGCCGCTTGAGCGCGGAAAAGTGAGTCGGCGACGTAGGATACGTTATCGGCAGACAGTTTCGATGCCGCTTGAGTCACGCCAGCCGCTGTTCGGCCAGCCACTTCGGCCGTGGTCCTCGCAACAGAGCCTGCGGCCATCATCACGAAGACCAAACCGACCGCTGTACCGAGCGCCCACACGAGAAAGCCGGTTGCGCCCGCCCGGAACTGCGACTCTTGCGGATCAACTTCAGAGACATTGGCCAGTCGGCCGGCGAGGTATCCTCCGGCGGTAAAGCTCCAGACGTGCACCATGACCATCCAGATCGCGGCAGCAATCGCCAGCGTCGTGACCGACATTCCGGAATTGCGATGCGCCGACGTCAACGACAGGCCTCCCGATATTGCAGCGGCGGCAATCGCTCCTGCGATCACCGCTTTCCAGTCCACGCCGCTCGACTCTATAGGTGCAACGACAGTCGTCATGGCGATCACCTCAAGCCAAGAACTGAAAGGACGGCCATCACGACTACGATCAAGCCAACGAGGTAAATAATTCCGTCCATTGCACGATCCTCCTGCTGCACGAGCGTTCGATCTCCGAACCCATCCGAGATCGACGACATCCGCCTAACCGCCGAGGGATGGTTTTGTTCCGAAAGAGGTGATGCCAAATTGGGCCTCGTGCTCATTACGCTTTGAGATCGTAGATCGCAGCACAGACCTGAAAGTGATTTTGTGAGTGCGCTGCACGCGAGAGCATCTCGCTGCTATTCGAAGTTCAACTGCCACTTCGCTTGTCGCGCTGACGATTGGTATCTGACCTCTTGTCTTCGGGCCCACTCGCGCCAGTACCATCGCCACCGCTGCCGCCGTATCCAGAGCTCAAGCCTTCGCCGCCCTGACCTTTACGTCCAGGCATCCAGCTCTTGTCATTCTCCGCAGGTTCAGGTCTCGGCTCGGATTCCGCGTCCTCCTTGGGGCGACCACCTTGCGGATACGGATGGTGCGCCTTGGATTTTTGCTTTTGCGTCATGGCTCTTTCGTCGCTAACTCGTCGGTTTAACGCACAACGCGCCGCCTGCGTGTTGGTTCACTCGGGCGTTGAATGTCTGGATTTGAGCACGCGCCATCGCGGCAGCGCTTCTTGAGACGGAACTCGGCAAGCGATCGGCCGTTGGATGAAGCAACTGCTCTCCGATCGGACCAACCATGCAAGAAGTTCTTCTCACCGCCGTCAACGACTGGTTCCGGCATCGCGGAGCGCGCCTTGGCGCGGCGCTCGCCTACTATTCGGTTTTCTCGCTCGGGCCTTTGCTGCTCATCGTCACCAGCGTCGCTGGACTGTTGTTCGGGCAAGACGCCGTGCGGGGCGCCCTGACGGGCCAGTTCCGCTCGATGCTCGGCGAGGCCGGATCACAAGCCGTCGAAGCGATGCTCAAGGGTGCCGCCGTCGAGTCATCCGGCAGGCTTGCAGCGGGAGTAGGCCTAGTTCTGCTGCTCGTTGCGGCGTTGGGTGTGGTGGTCCAACTCAAGGACGCCCTCAACACGATCTGGGAAGTAAAGGAGCCGGAATCCCGAAGCACATGGTCGTACCTGAGAACGTACCTGATCTCCTTCGCCGGCATTTTGTCTTTGGGCTTCCTGCTCGCCGTGTCGCTCGTCATCAGCACGGGACTGACAGCTTTTTCAAATTATGCCGGCGGGGCATCGGCCAATGGCTTGCTGTGGCAGTCATTGAACTTCGTCGTCTCGCTTGGCGTACTGAGCGGGCTATTCGCCATGCTGTTTCGTTGGTTTCCTGATGCCGAAGTCACATGGTCCGACGTGTGGCCGGGCGCCGTCATTGCAGCCCTCCTATTCAATATCGGGAAGCTCGCAATCGCTTGGTACATCGGCACTCAGGGTCTCGAGTCCACCTACGGCGCGGCAGCTTCGATCGTGGTCCTGCTGATCTGGATCTACTGGTCGGCACAGATCGTCTTGTTCGGCGCCGAGATCAGCCACGTCTACGCATTGCGGCGCCGACAGCCGGCAATCGCGACATCACTCGCGACGGTCCCCCTTCGCGCCCCACAGATCCAATAATCCGATCAAACACGAGGATTGCTTACAATGGCGACGCGCAAGAAGACCGGCACGAGCGGCACCAAAGCCA
>LNEA01000055.1 GCA_001464855.1 Rhizobiales bacterium Ga0077530 | reverse complement strand
GCCGACTTCGGGCGGCACATCAGGCTGAAGTCCGCCCGCTGCGGGCGCGCCATCGCCGTGCATCGCGAACTGCTGCGGCGCGGCGTTCGCATCACTCGGGAGGTCCAACCGCTCGACAGCACCAGGCTGGGGTCCTGTAGCGGATGGCCCGGATTGCACGGGCCCCGTCGAGCCGGACGACAGCGACGATTGCGTATCGTCACTGCCGGATGACCGGATGTCGGAGGTGCCGAGGGGATTTGCCGGTACGACGCCGGCGCCGTTGGCGCTTCCCGTCGAGCCGTTGTCGATGTCATGTGCGGCTTGCGCGGCGCCACCGGCAAAGGCGTTGCCGGCGGCGATTTGGGAGAGGAAGAAGGACCAAGTCAGAAAACTCCACAGACCGCGTTCTCGCTGTGGATTCTCAAAGGACATGTCGTTTTTAGCGAGCGCGGCCTTTGAGGCGGCGTAGCGAGTGCGATCAGCGTCCAGCATAGGTCTGCCTCCTGTGGACCGGAAGGAGACGAGACAGGCTCATCGCTTCCGCTTTGCTACATCTCCCCCATAAGTTTGCTCGTCGCACAGCGCCACGGCGCCACGCGACATTGGTTTCTTCAACTGTCCAGAGCGTCGAGGCCCAGGATGTCCAATGTAGGTACGTCGAAGAGTGACGACGACGTCGTGATGTGATCGAGCGTCGCGCCCAGCGCGGACGATAGATCGCCGACGAGCGGCACGTTGCCGTCGTAGGCGTCGCCTTGCGCGAGGGCATCGATGATGCTCGTGCCACCGATTTCGAGCATGGCGGCATTGATTAGGTTGCCCAAGTCCGCAGCGCCGATGCCCTCGCCGTCTTGCAGATCCGCGTTGATCAACGCATCTGACTCACCATCGATGGCCAGCAGGGCGAGACCGTCGCCTTGACCGCCGAGATTGAGGAGATCTCCGTCTCCGCCGAGGTTGAGGTGACTTCCGCCGCCACCACTATGGACCGAAGCTTCGAGGTCGGTCGGGGCGTCGAGGTCGATCAGCGCGTCCGTATCGCTATTGATGCCCAGCCTCCGATTCCACCACTGTCAGCATCGATTTTGACGCCGATCTCATCCAATACGTCGGGCAGGTTGGGATTGATATCAGGCAGTCCGACATCGATGTCCGGAAGGCTGATATCGATGTTAGGAGGATCGATGTTGATGCTCGGCGGCGGATCATTGGGCGTCGTTGGCCCATCCCTCGGCGGCTCCGGATCGTTCCCCGGCGGGGGAGGGTTATTCGGGGGCGGCGGGTCATCCGGCTGCTGACCGGACGGACGTCCCCACTCGCTATATGGATCCGGGTACTTGTATTTAGGCATTGCACAACTCCTACAGTCGTCAGCTTACTGCTGACATATTTAAGCTCATTTGCCGGAAAACATACAATTGTAGGTTTTATCGGCGCGATCGGGCGGCCAGTGGGAGAATGGCCGTTTCCTTGACTGGAATATGCGCGCATCAATCGGGCGTTTAAACTGTCGAATTGGACAGCTCTACCGGCGACAAAAAACTAATTGAAACGAATTGTTTATGTCGGACAACTAAGCGACTTAATGCGAGCTGAGTAAAAATTGAAAGGTATTTTATTCGGCATTTTTACTCGACCGCATACGTTCCAACGCATAATGCGAGCAGCGAAAGCTGGGGTCACATGCTCGAGACCGTTTTTCAGAGCCTGGGAGTACAGTTATCGGACGTGCAGGAGCGCGCCCAGGGCGCCGCTTTTTTGCGTGTCGCCCGCGAAGTATATCCGCTGTCATCGGTCGTCTACGTCGCGCTCAACATTCCAATCAAGATCGGTTCGGCGGAGCGCTTCCTGCATTGCACGTACGGCGATGCTTGGGCCCGACACGGCACAAGCCGCGCACGGGCAGTTGTCGAGCGGCTGGAGGTGGCGGGCCTTTTCCGCGAATCCAAGAGCGATGGCCCGTCCAGCGGACGATCCTCGAATGGTGGTGCTCCACCTCAACGCGAGTTCGCGATTGCGCTTACGGGCTATCATGGCGAGTCCGCCGCACTGGCAATCAAGGTCGACGAGAGTGTGGACGATTGGGACGTCCGCTGCCGCACGATTGTGAAGGAGTTTGGCGCGCTCGGGCAGTATTTTCATCAACACATGCTGCGCATTTTCGGCCTCGGCGATCAAAAGGCGATCATCATCTCCGCGCGAGAGATCGATTGCCTGCGCTGGATGGCCGCCGGCAAGACGGCTGGGGAAGCGAGTACCATCCTCGGCATTACCGAGCGGACCGTGCGCTTTCACCTCAATGCCGCTCGCGAAAAGCTCCAGTGCACGACGACCACGCAAGCCGTGGCAAAGGCTGTCTCGCAACAACTGTTCGTGCCGTAACGACCTGTCGCAAGCGACAGCTGGCGAGACCGACAGTTATCGGGCGCCTGCATTTCGATTAAATTCCGGTCTGAGCAATGGTTTCGGATCGGAGGCGACAATGTCCTGGAGAACCGACGACTACGCTTCGAGAGGCGATCCCGAGTGGCTTGATGCCCCGGAAGACCGTTCGCCGGAGTATTTCGATCAGCCGTACGCGGCGGACCACGTCGCCCGCAAAATGCTCGAAGCGACCATCGCACGCGCATTCCACAAGCGGGTGATGAAGGAGTTCCTTCGCCTGTCCCAGGACTATCCGACCCTCCCCTTGATCCTGACGGAGAAGCGGCTATCCGTCCCTTGCACTGCGCCCGATGAATTCCCCATGGCGATCGAAACAGACCGGGGACGCTACATCGTGCATCTCGGCGCATGGCGCGACGAATTCGCCGTCGCGAAAGAGGCGGTGGAATTGCTCGAGGCGGCACTTCGCGGTGAAATCCGGCTCCGCATCGATATCGATGCGCGGGCTCAGTATTGCTCCGCTGAGCGACGGCTCATCAACGGAGAATGGATCTCGCTGCCGTACTACGAGGATACCGACGATCACGTTGCGATGATCGGCCCTATCCGGACCATCTATCTCCGGAAGGGCGGCAATGTGTACTAGCCGAGGCAGTAAAAACGGACCTTGATGACGTTGTGAATCTATTCCATCGATCGCGCATAGGCATCCGGTGGGTCCCGGGCTCATCCAGACGTGTGACTGGAGCGCCATCGACGTTCTCGTATCCGACCATGTGCCGGGTGACGTGATCAGCGCGCTCGCCGACAACTGCGCCGTGATCACGGCTCCGCTTTCAACCGCCGCCGGAAAGCCGTTGCGAGCCGCCGAGTGGCGCCGTTAGCCGGTGTTTCGCAATCCCGCTGCAATGCCGTTGATCGAGATCAGGATGCCACGCTGGGCCTTGTCGTCGACCTGTCCGGCGCGCCATCGGCGCAGCAATTCGACCTGCAGATGGTTCAGCGGCGCAATGTAGGCAAATCGGTGCGCGATGGAGCGAGCGAGCGACGGGTTGTCCGCGAGCCGCCGCGTCTCGCCGGTGATCGCCTCAATCGCGCTCACCGTTTTCTCCCATTCCGCTTCGATGGCCGCAAAGATCGTCCGCGCCAACTCCCGATCGGGTACCAACTCCGCATAGCGCCGGGCGACCGCGAGATCCGCCTTGGCGAGCACCATGTCGAGGTTCGACAGGATCGTGCGGAAGAACGGCCACTCAGCATTCATGCGCCGCAGAAGCTCGAGGCGCGCATCTCCATTCGAAGACCTGAACTCCTCGACCGCCGCGCCGAAGCCGAACCATCCAGGCAACGTCACGCGGCTCTGTCCCCACGAGAAACCCCACGGGATCGCGCGCAAGTCCTCGATGCGGCGATTGGCCTTGCGCGACGCAGGCCGCGATCCGATGTTGAGTTCAGCGATCTCCGAGATCGGTGTCGCCGCGAAGAAGTAATCCGTGAATCCGTCAGTCTCGTAGACGAGGTGACGGTAGGCGGCCATGCTGCCGATCGACAGGCTCGCGGCCGCTTCCAGAAATGCCGGATCGGGCGCGTGCAGGTCGGTCAGCAACGTCGCCTCAAGGGTCGCGGCCATAAAAGTCTCGAGATTGCGGTGGCCGATCTCCGGATTTGCATATTTGGCGTTGATGACCTCGCCTTGCTCGGTAACGCGTATCTGCCCTTTGACGGTGCCGGGCGGCTGCGCCAGAATCGCCTGATAGCTCGGCCCGCCGCCACGACCGACCGTGCCGCCGCGGCCATGGAACAGTCGCAACGCCAAGCCGGGCTTCTCATCGAAGAATTTGGCGATCGAAGTCGATGCGCGGTAGAGCTCCCAGTTCGCGGTGAAATAGCCGCCGTCCTTGTTGCTGTCGGAATACCCGAGCATGATGTCCTGGACGGCACCGGAATTCCGCACGAGCGTCTCGATCCCCGGTAGATCATAAAAGTCGCGCATGATCGGCTCGGCAGCGCGCAAGTCCTCGATCGTCTCGAACAGCGGGACGACGATAAGATCGACGGTGCTATGCGAGATGTCGCCAGGCGCCAGCGATCCACGCAACAAGCCGCATTCCTTTTGCAGCAATAGAACTTCCAGCAGGTCGCTGACGCTCTCCGTATGGCTGATGATGTAGTGACGGATTGTTTCCGCGCCGAAGGCCTGGCGCAGATCGCGTGCCCGTTCGAAGATTGCCAGCTCGCTCTGTGCGCCGTCACTGTAAGCGACGCCGCGGATGCGGAGGGATCGCGGATCCTGGAGTTGCGCAAGCAGGACCTGCTGCTTTCGCGCCTCGGGGAGCGCCGAGTAACTGGGTTCTATCCGCGCGGCCGCAAGCAGTTCGGCGACGACGGCTTCGTGGCGATCGGAGTTCTGGCGAAGGTCAGTGGTCGCGAGGTAGAAGCCGAACACCTGTACCGCACGAACGAGAGGCGCAAGGCGAAAGCGGATCAGCGCACGACCGTGATGTTCCATCAGCGACTGGCGGATGGTGACGAGATCGGCGAGAAACGTCGCGGCGTCGGGATAGGGCTCGCTCGGCGCCACCGCATGACGAAGCGCCTCGGTGCCCGTCAATTTTTCAAGCGTCGCCGCGAGGCGGCTATAGATGCCCGTGAGCGCGCGACGGTAGGGCTCGTCCATTCGCCTTTTGCTGTCATCCGACGATCGCGCGGCGAGTTCCAGTAACGCCGTCGTACACGGCGTCAGCGTTCGCGACATTGACAGTTCGGCGCCAAGCAGATGGACCTCGGTGAGATAGTGGCGCAGCACGGTCTCGGCATATCGCTTTACCGCCATGTCCAGCGTGCCGGCATCGACATTTGGGTTTCCGTCGCGATCGCCGCCGATCCAGTTCCCCATCCGGAAAAACGACGCGACCGGCCGGCCCAGCTTTTCCTCGAGGTCTGCGTAGAGCCTCGGGATTTCGGTGAGAAAGGTCGAGGTGTAGTAGCTGAGCGCATTCTCGATCTCGTCGCGCACGGTCAGCTTTTCGGCTCGAAGCATCCGCGTCTGCCAGAGCTGAGCGATGCGCGCGCGCAACCGCGCCTCATTGTCGGCGCGCTCACGCGACGTGCGGAGGTTCTCGCGCGCCGCCAATAGTTCCGCGATCTCGCGCTCGGCATCGAGCGTGCTCTTGCGTTGAACTTCGGTTGGATGTGCCGTCAGGACTGGCGACACATAGCTTCCCCGCAGGGCGCGCTCGATCCGATCGTCGGAGATGTTCGCTTCGCGCAGGCGCACGAAGCTGCGCTCCAAGCTCCCGTCCTGTGGCTTGTCTTCAATTTCGTGGATCTGTCGGCGGCGAACGTGGTGGCGGTCTTCGGCGAGGTTCGCCAGATGTGAGAAGTAACTGAAGGCGCGAATGACGGAGACCGTTTCGGCCGGACTGAGACGGCTGAGAAGGGAGTCGAGGTTGCGCCCCGCCGTTTCGTCCGACTTGCGCTGAAAGGCCACCGACAGGCGCCGGATTGCCTCGACGATCTCGAAGGCGTTCTCGCCGTCCTGCTCACGCACCGTATCGCCGAGGATCTGACCAAGGAGGCGGATGTCCTCCTGCAATGGCCGGTCCTTGTCCATGCGGCGGTCATCGCGTTGCTCCCGTCTCGGCTCCAGTGCTGTCATTGCACAAGGTCAGTGCAACAGGGCCAGACGATCAAGCACAAAAACCGTGCAACGGGGGAGCGAGCGCGACGTCAGGCTTGGTCGCTACGCCGGCGGCGACGGCTCGCGTGCACCCGCTCCAGGCGACAAACCGGCGAGCGTCTGCCTCTCTATCCAGCCGACTACCGCATCGAGAGCCGCTTCGGATCCGCGAGAAGACTGTTCGTTGTAGACCTCGAGCTGAGCGTCGGCCGACGTGCCGCGAGCGACTATGTGTCGGCAGTTGACGGCTTCATCGCATTGGAGCACCTCGGCGTCGTTGGCAGTCATGCGGAGCACTTCTTCGAGAAAGTCAGAGACGGCGATGCTTCCGCTTTCGGTGACGAAGCTGCCGTGGATGCCATACCGTTGGGCACGCCATTTGTTCTCGGCTGCGAGCGCCCGCGACGTGACGTCGACACCGTCGTTGACCGTTGGATTGTTGTAGAGGTGACGAACGAGCGCCCGGTACAGCGCAGCGATGGCGATGGCGTCGTCGATCCGCGTGCAGCAGTCCGCAGCACGCAGTTCGAGAGTCGGATACTTCGGTGACGGTCTGATCATCCACCACACGAAACTCGAGTCCTTGATCACGCCTGCCCGCACCAGTGTGTTCACGTAGCCATCGTATTCTTCGTTGGTTCGAAACAGGTCCGGCAGGCCGGTTCGCGGCAGTTCGTCGTAGGCGGCCAGCCGATACCCCTTGAGCCCGGTCGCCCTCGATGTCCAGAAGGGAGACGACGTCGAGAGCGC
>LNEA01000054.1 GCA_001464855.1 Rhizobiales bacterium Ga0077530 | reverse complement strand
TCCGCATTGAAGAGTTGATTGAGGACAAGCAGAAGCGCCGTCGCATAGAAGGGCGCGTGGCTCTCGCGCTTGAAATGAAGCAGCATGACAACCAGCAGGGCGACGACGAAAACGTAGTACCAGCCCTCCTTGATTGTGTCCCACAGCCTCGGCAGTTCGGAGCGCTGCAGCCCCTTGAGGCCGTGACGCGCCGCATAGGCATCAACCTGCATGAAAAGGCCAATGTAGTAGAGCGTCGCCGGTATGATCGCTGCAAGCGCCACCTCGGCATAGGACACGTTCAGATACTGTGCGATCACGAACGCTGTCGCGCCCATCACCGGAGGCGCCAGCACGGCGCCGGTTGATGCACACGCCTCGATGGCGCCAGCGTACGATGGCGAGAATCCGGTCTTCTTCATCGTCGGTATCGTCATCGTGCCGGATCCCGAGCAGCGCGCTCGCAAAGATCCCAACCTTGGCAGCGCCGCCGCGGAACGTCCCGCACAGCGCGAACGCCAGATTGATGAAAAACTTTCCAGCGCCGGTCATCATCAGCGCCGTGCCGAACACCAAAAAACCAATCACGGTCTCGGCGAAGGCTTGAATGGGAATGCCGAGCAGGCTCTCCGTGGAGAGGACGTGATACGCGGTCGCCTGCTCCAGCGTCGATTGCGTGCCGCGTAACGGGCCGAGCCACTTCGATTCTGCGATCAGCGGATAGAGCGTGAACGGAAGCACCGAGAGGAGCAGGCTCCATCCCCCCGTACGCCTCAACGCTTCCATCAGCACAAACCACATCACCAAACCGGCGCCAATGACGCGCGGCGGGGCTCCGGTGAACTCCCAGCCGAGTTCGGCGGCCGATCGAATGTTGAGCATCAGGTAGATGCCCGACGCAATCGTGACGATGAACAGAGCCACGTCGTACCAGGGGACGCGGTCCAGCGGCGCCTTCTCGCCACCGGGAAAAATCAGAAACGTGAAAGGCAGCATCAGCACGATGAGCAGGTAGAAGTATTCGGTGTTGAGCTGCGTGTAGCCAACGAAGAAGCGCAGCGTGAATTGCTGGTTGATGCAAAGGAAGATCGTCGCCGCTGTGAGGCCGACGAGGAGCCAGCGCCAGAAGCCGGTCAGTCGGCGGACGCGCGTAACCTCCGCCTCGTGGGGTCCCGTCGTTGCATGGGGATCGGCGAACTGGACACGCGCCGGCTCTGAGGTTCCGGTCGTCGGCGAATGGGTCATGGGTGTTTTGTCCGGAGCTGCGCCATGCGGTCGGGCATTCGGAAGTCAAATGACGAGTGGCGGGACGCGAGGGCTGCGCGCCACCCTGGCGCGTGCTCTCGGTCCCGCGAGCATGTCGTCTCGACCACTCCGCGATGCGTCTGCGGCTTACTCGAAGATCGGGTCCATCCCGGCCTTCACGAGCGCATCCTTGCGCGCCGCCATCCAGGCCTTCTGGAAAGCGTCCTTATCCTCCGGCGCCGACGCCTTGTTGAAGGACGCCCACGCGGCAGCCAACGCCTTCTGGCGTGCGAGAAGCTTCTGGTTGTGCGCCTCGTCGGCGTCCTTCCAGATCTTGGCCTCCTTGAACGCCTTCACGGCGGCAGGATGGACTGGCAGCACCCACTGGAAATTCTGAGTCTTCGGATTCAATCCGGAGGCGCCGGGCACAGCATCCTTGTAGGCGTCGTACCCGTCATTCATCGCTCGGGCGAGGCCATAGACGACGTCGTCCGGTTGGTTCGCCTGCACGACAAAGATCGGATAGGGGTAGCCCGAGCTCTCCAGCGGCGCTTCCTTGGATGCGGACGTACCACACGTCGCCTTATGCGGGGCGAAGTACGGCGCGACCTTGGCGACACGCGCCCAACCGGCCGTGTCAGAGTGCGGCAGCGTTGGATAGAACAGGCCGCGGGGAGACGATTCCGCTTCCTTGGCCTGACCAGAGATGTTGGACGCGATCGCGGCATCGATCTCGTTGTTGATCATGCCCTTCCACATCGCGCCATAGCTCGCAAACTCGGCGATCTTGACGTCCTGACGCGTCAAACCGCCAAATGCGAGAATGGCGAGCGCGTTTTGATTGAGAGCCGGTGAACCGACGACGAAGCCGATCCGCTTGCCTTTGAGATCCTTGGCTTCCTTGACGCCGGCATCCTTCGCGATACCGAGCGAGATGAGGTTGCAATCCGTCGAAGCAACGATCACCTGCAAAGGTTGAGGGCCCCAGTCCTTGACCGCGAACTCGAAAATCCCTTCCTGAGCGAAATAGCTGCCGATGCCCATGGCGGACATATTCGCGCGTCCGACTTTGAGCGGGCCCAGTCGCGCGACGTCGTTCCCCGCCGGCAATACCCGAACCTCGGATTGGTATTTGTCTTTGAGCATTTTGCCCACCGCGACAGCGATGCCGAACCCGGATGAGCCGGTATCGTACGCGGTGAACGTCAGCGTCGGGGGTAGCTTAACGTCCTGGGCCTGGATCGGAACGACGGCCGAGAACGACACTAGAGACAGCAATGCGCATTGCGCCGCTGCCCGTTTGAGCAGGTGCATGGTTCTTCCTCCCTTTGGCGGCGCCTGTTCTCGTTGATTCAGGATTGGCTGCCGTCACGGAGGATAATGGCATTGGTCGCCAGCGAGAGCAACGGCGGCAACTGTGACTGTCCGTGCCGCGGGCTTCGTGCGAGGCCTGAGCAAGGCCCCATAGCGTTTTTGGCGGAAGAGGCAGCCGAGCAATGGATGCCTCAACCTATTGATGTTTAACGGCGCGCGAGTTGCGTCGTCATCGGCGATAGGCCAATCACTGCGCCGGGCGCGGCGCGGGCGGCACCATGTCGTCGCGGCTGTCGCGTGAGCACCAGCCCTTGCGGCGGGCGCCACCGTAGGGCCGCGCGTAGCCTTCCGAAATCATGATCTCGGCGACGTCGCGAGCGTCGATCGTCAGCGTGCCGAGGATGCGGCCGTAGCGGTCGCTGCGACCGCTGGATGTCAGCGCCGGCGTCCGCGCGCGCAGCAAGGCGTCGAGGCGCTGTTTGGCGAGGACGCCGAGCCGGTACTCCGCCTCGCACCAGGCGCGCTCGATCTCGGGCGCGTCGAAGCCGA
>LNEA01000053.1 GCA_001464855.1 Rhizobiales bacterium Ga0077530 | reverse complement strand
TGGCTGATGGGGACGCCGACCTTGCCGACTTCGCCGCGGGCGAGGACGTGGTCGCTGTCGTAGCCGGTCTGGGTCGGGAGATCGAAGGCGATCGAGAGCCCGGTCTGGCCCTTGGCGAGGTTGCTCTTGTAGAGCTCGTTCGACTTGGAGGCCGTCGAATGGCCGGAATAGGTGCGGAAAATCCAGGGCTGCTCGGTCGCTTTAGAGGGCTTGCTCATGTCCGCTCCACCCGGTCGACGATCATTCCGTCTGCGCACAAGGTAGCGTAGTCATATTGCAATGCAACAGAGACCTTTGCCTCATTTCGCGGCTGCGAGGTGAGTATCTGCGGGCGGCAGCTCTGCACATTGGTGAACGGCCTTGCATTGGGCTCGGGCGAGCCGCAAGATGTCAGTTCAAGCCGAGGGGCGCCGGTGGAAGCCGGCTGAGATCGTCCTGGCCTCAAGTAGCGCAGCGTTAGGCCTACTTGAAAGCTACCGGGCGAGCACCCTTAGAACCTGATCCGGATCATGCCGGCGAAGGGACGGGAACGATGATCGCCACATCCAGCAACCATCCAGAATCGCAACCGCGCGCAACCGCCCGCGGTGTGTTCGTGCGTGCGCTGGCTGGTACAACCGACAGAACAGCCGAATCCCAGAGGAGAGCCCAATGAATAAGATCACGCGCAAGAAGGACCTGATGGTTCCGGAAGTGACGACCGGACCGATCGCCGGGTCGGGCAAGGTGTACGACGCGCCGGAGGGCTTCGCGGATGTCCGCGTGCCGTTCCGCGAGATCGTGCTGACGGAGTCGTCGGGCGAGCCGCCGTTCCGCGTCTATGACAGCTCGGGTCCCTACACCGACTCGAATTTCAAGATCGACGTCGAGAAGGGCCTGCCGCGCCACCGCGAGGCCTGGATCCGCGAGCGCGGCGGCGTCGAGCAGTATGACGGTCGCGAGATCAAGCCGGAAGACAACGGCAACGTGAAGGGCAAGCATCTCGCGCGCGACTTCCCGGCGAAGGCGCTGCCGTTCCGTGGTGTCGGCGATGCGCCGGTGACGCAGTACGAGTTCGCCAAGGCCGGCATCATCACCAAGGAGATGATCTACGTCGCGCACCGCGAGAACCTCGGCCGCAAGCAGGCGCTGGCCCGCGCCAAGGCGGCGCT
>LNEA01000052.1 GCA_001464855.1 Rhizobiales bacterium Ga0077530 | reverse complement strand
GAAGATTCAAACGATCGTGCCCGCCACCGCTGCAAATCCGACCGCGAACACATGCGTGCTGGCGCTCAGCCGCTTGGCGTACACGAGATCGCCGGCGCCGATCGCGGGCGCGATCAGCGCACTCGCCGCGATCGCCGTGCCGATGCCGACCGACAATAACAAGAACAGCACCGTCGAGGCATAGCCGACGGCCGCGACGATATCGACATCGCCCAGCATGCTGAGGAACAGGATGTTGGCGAGTTCGCCGACGAAGATCGCCATCAACCCGACGGCCGCCGTCGCCGTCATGCGCAAGACGTGAGCGGGTATGGAGCCGGTAACGAACCGGGCTGCGCGATCGTTCGGCATGTCGACGGCAACCTTTACAATGTGCGCCGTGCGCGGATGGCGGCGGACAGCGTGCCCTCGTCCATGCTGGAGGCCCGACACCTTCACCTCGGAAGCGGTAAGCTGCTCGCGCACGTAATGCGCCGTCGACTGGCCTTCGACCGTCGCATTCAGGGCCAGCAGCACCTCACTGGTTTCCGGCAACACCGCGCGCTCGACGAGGCGGCCGATGTTGAGCTGATCCGGCCCGATTCCGTCCAACGGCGAGAGATGCCCGCCCAGCACATGATAGAGGCCATTGACGACACCAGCGCGTTCCAGCGCCCAGAGATCGCCGATCTCCTCGACCACCACGATCAGCGAGCGGTCACGGCGCGTATCGCTGCAAATCGTGCAGGGCGTGATGGTGTCGAGATTGGCGCACACCTCGCACGCAACCAGATTGCGCGCCGCTTCCTGCATCGCAGTGGCGAGCGGTTCGAGCAGATCATGGCGCCGTTTCAGCAGCGCCAGCGCCGCCTTGCGCGCCGAGCGCGACCCGAGCCCCGGCAGTCGCGCCAGCAATTGGATCAGGCGCTCAATCTCCGGCCCGGCAATCCTGCCCTTCATCCTCAAACCTTCCTGCGGCGCGCGTCTTTCAGCGCCGCCCCCGACTGCGCGGCGCGGGGGCTCCGGCCTCACGCGGCGGCGCGACACCGCGCACGGCCTCGGTGATATCCGCCGCAAACCGGTCCACCGTGTCGGGCGATGTATCCCAGGCGCACATGAACCGGCAACCGCCGGCACCGATGAATGTGTAAAACCGCCAACCCTTCTCGCGGAGTTTCACTTGCGCGGCCGGCGCGAGTTCGGCGAACACCGCGTTGGCCTCGACCGGGAACATCAGCTTGACGCCCTCGAGCCCGTCGATGTGATCGGCGAGCCGCTTCGCCATCGCGTTGGCATGGCGGGCGTTGCGCAGCCACACGTCGCCCTCGAGCAGGCCGAGCCACGGCGCCGAGACGAACCGCATCTTCGAGGCGAGTTGTCGCGCTTGAAGAAGATCACCGCTTCGCCGACGGGCAGCCCGTTCTTGGTGCCGCCGAAGCAGAGCACGTCAATGCCTGCCCGCCACGTGATCTCGGAGGGATGGCAGCCGAGCGTCGCGACAGCGTTGGCGAAACGCGCACCATCCATGTGCACCTTCAAGCCATGCCGCTTGGCGATCGCGGCAATCGCGCGCAATTCCTCGACGGTGTAGACCGTGCCGACCTCAGTCGATTGCGTGAGCGACACCGCCTTCGACTTCGGGAAATGGAGATCGGTGCGTTTGGTCGCCATGTGCTCGATCGAATCCGGCGTCAGCTTGCCGAGCGCGCCCTCGACCGCCAGCAGCTTCGACCCCGCCGAGAAAAACTCCGGCGCGCCGCATTCATCGGTCTCGATGTGGCTCTGCTCATGGCAGATCACGGCATGGTAAGGCTGACACATCGCCGATAGCGCGACCGAATTCGCGGCCGTGCCATTGAAGACGAAGAACACCTCGCAGTCGGTCTGGAACAGTGCCCTGAGCCCGTCGCATACCGCCGCCGTCCAGCGGTCCTCGCCATAGGACAACTCATGACCCGTCGCATTGGCTCGCTTCAGCGCCGCCATCGCCTCCGGGCAGATTCCGGCATTATTGTCGGATGCGAAATGTTGCGTCATGACATCGTTCCATCGCCGGTGCGGGACAAGGTGGGCAAATTCTGGCGCTTCGGCCGCCGACCATAAGCTTTGTTTGGCGCGGTCGCCAACGCCGTCGTGCTGAAAGCACGCCTTCGGCGTGACGGCTACTGGCGCCGCGAGCTGCCTCGCCTGTTGGATTTTTCACCTTGCGGCCTTCGGCCGCTACCCCACTTCCCCTTCTCCCCGTTCCTTCAACGGGGAGAAGGTCGGGATGAGGGGCGGGAGCTTGTACAAACGTTTGCGCTTGCCGCCGCCCCTCACCCTAACCCTCTCCCCGCAAAGGGCGGGGAGAGGGGACTAGGTAGCGATCGAAGGTCGAGAGGTGGGACGAGAACGAGAAGCATCCCGGCCCGCCGCGCGTGTAGGCGCAGCCGCACGCGTCCGCGGAAAAATCAACTCCCCTCGTCCTTCATAAGCTTGCGTATGACAGGCGTGTAACGGTCGCCGTCACCCAAGGCGATAGCCTCGTCGAACAGCGTTGCGACCAGATCCGCGCCGCGTGCCTTGATGCCGGCGGCCTTGGCGAGATCGCGGGCGTAGGAGAGATCCTTCTGGGCGTAGCGGACGGAGAACGCGCCCTCGGGATAGTCCTCCGGGAGCATGTGCTTCATGCCATGGTTGCGGAGCGCGAA
>LNEA01000051.1 GCA_001464855.1 Rhizobiales bacterium Ga0077530 | reverse complement strand
AGGCCCTTGAACGAGGCATGCCGAAGCATCCCGTCGGCAGTCCACGCGCGATACTGCACCTGGGCAACCAACTCGGGACGGAGCCAATGGACTCCCCGCCGTTGCTGGGCGTCAATCCCATCGGCAAAGGGCGAAGCGCCGGTGCGCGCGGATTGCGCGACCTTCCAAACTTCGCTGCCGGTACGGCGGCTGAATCCCGTCCCCACGCGTCCCACGTAGATCAAGCGACCACGCCTATAGGCGCCAAGCGCCAGCGCACCGACCGCGTTGGCACTGACGGCAGAGTCGAGATAACCGCCGATGACGAACTCATCCGTTAGCTGACAGGTGGACTTGATCCAGTCGCCGATCCGGCCAGAGCGATACGGCTTGTCGGCGCGCTTCGAAATGATCCCTTCGAGGCCGAGCGCGCACGCCTTGTCCAGGACGAGGCTTCCATCGCCGGTGAAGTGCTCGCTGAAACGAACTTTGCCATCTCGCCGCCCCTTGAGCACCCGCGCGAGAACGGCCTTGCGATCGACCAAGGTCGCGCCGCGCAGATCGATGCCATTGAGGTAGAGAAGATCGAAAGCATAGTAGATCATTCGACCGGAGCGCCCCTCTTTCAGGTCAGCCACGAGTTCGGAGAAGCTGGTGACGCCATCTTCACCCTCGACCACGACTTCACCGTCGAGAAGTGCTGTTTCCACTTTCAATGTCGCCAACGCTTCCGCGACCGCCGCGAAGCGGTGCGTCCAGTCCTGCTTGTTACGGGTGAGGAGAGTCACCTGTCCGTTCTCGATGCGCGCTTCAAGACGGTAGCCATCGAATTTGATCTCGTGCAGCCAGACGTCACCGCTGCGCGCATCTTCCGACCGGAGGGCGAGGCTCGGCGGGACGAATTGGGGTAACGGTCCGGGTTCGCTGCCGACCACAGCATGCTTCACAGACTTGCGCTTCGCCTGAACGGTGCCCATCGGAACTATCCGACCAGTCGGCGGATCGCTGACTTCAACGACCGAGCACTCTTCGCGTAGTCGCTCCACGCCGACGAGCGGGCCAAAAGCTGAGGCACCGTCCTGATGTTGAACCGTCGCGGATCGAGACCGGCGCGGACCTGCGACCACGTCAGAGGCATCGAGACCAGAGCACCCGGCCGCGC
>LNEA01000050.1 GCA_001464855.1 Rhizobiales bacterium Ga0077530 | reverse complement strand
TATCCGCGTCTCGCCGACTGGACAGCGTCGGCCGTTCGCGTCGGATCGCTGGTCGCTTCACTCGACACGCTGGAGCAGGCGGAGAACGGCGATCAGGTCGGGCGCATCGAGATCACCCACGAGGGCAAAGACTTCGCCCTGCGCCTCAACGACCTTTCCGTTGCTCTCGATGATGGGACCGCCATCCTCGATGAGACCGAAGTCGAGATCATGCCCGGTGAGCGCGTCCTGATCGCTGGTGAATCCGGCACCGGCAAGAGCACGCTCGTGCGCGCTCTGGCCGGCCTTTGGCCTTGGGGCGGCGGATCGGTCGAGATCAAGAAGGGGGCGTCTCTGTTCCTGCTGCCGCAGCGCCCGTATGTGCCGGTCGGAACGCTGCAACGCGCCGCGACGTATCCCGACCCGCCGGAGAGCAGGTCCGAGGCCGATGTCGCCGAGGCTCTCAAACTCGTCGGCCTGCCACATCTCGCGGACAAACTGATGGAGGAGGGGCCGTGGGATCAGACGCTATCTGGCGGTGAGAAACAGCGCCTCGCGATCGCGCGCATCCTGCTGCACAATCCTGATATCGTCGTGCTCGACGAGGCAACGGCCGCCCTCGATGCAAAGAGCCAGGATGCTCTTATGGATCTGCTGGTGACCCGCTCGCCGAATACCACCATCGTCAGCGTCGGGCATCGTCCGGAGCTCGAAGCGTTCCATACCCGCAAGCTGACGCTCGCGCGCCGCCGTGACGGCGCTCGCCTCGTCCGTGACGACGTCCTGCGCGGAATGGGATCGTCAAAGCGGTCGCCGGATTGCACCCAGAGGCATTGGAACTCGCGCCAACTCTCCCGCGTTGTGGGGCCATCTGCTGGGAGGTGGCTCTATGTACAACGCGGGTACCAAGATCGACGAACTGACGAGCGTTCTGGTGATGGCGAAGGTGGCCGATGCCAAGGGGCAGCGTGAAACGCTGGTCCGGATGGTCGAGGAACTTCATACGCAGGCGGTGATTTTGTTGCGGGAGGTCCGTCGCCCGACGCAGTCGTCCGCAACGATCTACGATTTGGCAAAAGAGCGGTGCAACCGGGCCCAGGCTCATGCTTAAGCAATCTCACGAGGTCATGGAGAAAGCGAGTCGTCTTGCTTCAACGGTCAAGGACGAGCGCTGGGGCGACGCCGAGCGCATACTGGCAGAACTCGAGGGATTGCTCGACGTTCTCGGTAACGGAATTCGCGACAAGGTGAGAGCGGAGATCGGCGCGCCGGACTCGGATGCGCGCGATCGAGGGTAATAAAGCTGGACGCTTGCGGATGCGCTGACGAATATAATCCGTGATTGTGCATCAGCAGCGCTTCGGTATCGTCTATTCGATGGCGAAGGGCAATGAATGGACGTTGTGGTCAAGTTGCCCGTGGATCGGCCGTCGCTGAAGGATAGGCTCCGATTTTATTACGAGGCCGAGGATCCGCGCGCCTATCGGTTTCGATATGCGATCCTCGCGTTCGATTGTGTCACGCTGCTTTTCATCGTGGTCTCGTCGTTCTTCCAGCGCAACATGGCGCTGGAGGTGGTCGACGTCGCCTTCGGGATTCTGATCCTCGCGGATTTCTCTGCGCGCCTCTATATCAGCCGCAATCGGTGGCGTGACATCCAGCATCCGGCCACTTGGGCCGATGCGGTTGCCATCCTCTCGTTTCTGATCCCGATGGCGGGAGAAGGAGCGGCGTTCCTGCGCGTGCTGCGGACGCTGCGGCTTCTTCAGACGTATCAGATTCTCGCACGATTGCGCGCTGACAGCCAGTGGTTCCGCCGCAACGAGGAACTGACGATCACGCTGATACATCTCGTGGTGTTTCTGTTCGTGATGAGTGGCCTCGTCTATGAGACGCAACGCTGGATCAATCCCCAAATCGGAAACTACCTCGATGCGCTGTACTTCACGGTCACGGCGCTGACGACAACCGGCTTTGGCGATATCACGCTGAGTGGCACAGCCGGCCGATTGCTCGCGGTCATCATCATGATCTTCGGCGTGACATTGTTCCTGAGGTTGGTGCGCGCGCTCCTTCAACCTCATAAAGTGCGCTTTCCATGTCCTGATTGCGGACTGCAGCGGCACGATCAAGATGCGGTTCACTGCAAAGCTTGCGGGCGCATGTTGAACATTCCCGATGAGGATGTGAGCTTCTAGGCTTCGCGGCCGCAGCGTTGCCCATAGTCTGGATATACGAGCTTAGACCATCGTCATGCGCCCTGAAGATCTGCTCCGGCCGACTCCGCAAGGACTGTATTGTCCGCCGGCCGATGCGTATATCGATCCGATGCAGCCCGTGGCGCGCGCGCTCATTACGCACGGTCATTCAGACCACGCGCGTGCCGGTCATGGTGCCGTCATGGCGACGAGCGAAACGCTCCGCATCATGGAAGTGCGGTACGGCGAAGGCTTCACGCTTGAGCGGCAGCCGCAGCGCTTCGGCGAAGTTGTCACCGTCAATGGCGTTGATATCTCGTTTCACCCTGCCGGCCACGTGCTTGGCTCCGCGCAGATCCTGCTCCAATGGAAAGGATTCCGCACTGTCGTTTCGGGCGACTACAAGCGCCTTCCCGATCGTACCGCCGGAACCTTCGAACCATTGCGCTGCGATCTCTTCGTCACCGAAGCGACGTTCGGACTGCCGGTCTTTCGTCATCCGCCGACGGGGCAAGAGGTGAACAAGCTTCTCGACAGCGTCGCTCTTTTCCCCGAGCGAACTCATCTTGTGGGAGCGTATCCCCTCGGCAAGGCGCAACGCTTGATGGCACTCGTTCGCGACGCTGGATACGACAAGCCGATCTACGTGCATGGCGCGCTCGTGCGTCTGACTGAGCTGTACGAGTCGCTGGGTATCGCGCTGGGGCCGATTGTCCCCGTCAACCTCGATGAGCGGAAATCTTTGGGCGGCGCGATCGTCATGTGCCCCCCGAGTGCCATACAGGACGTGTGGTCGCGGAAGTTCCCCGATCCGGTTGCAGCATTCGCCTCGGGATGGATGCGGATCCGGGCACGCGCCAAGCAGAAGGGCATAGAACTGCCGCTCGTCGTGTCGGATCATGCCGATTGGGACGACCTCGGTCGCACGATTCTGGAAACGTCGGCCGAAGAAGTCTGGGTGACCCATGGCGCCGAGGAAGCGCTCGTCCATTGGTGCCAGACGCAAGGTATCCGGGCCCGGCCGTTGCGGCTGGTCGGCTACGGCGACGAGGACGGGGCATGAATCGCTTCGCCGCACTGATCGATCGTCTGGCCTACGAGCCGCGCCGCAATGCCAAGCTCCGGCTCATGACGGATTACTTTCGCGATACGCCGGATCCGGAGCGCGGTTGGGCGCTGGCCGCGCTGACCGGTGCGCTGTCCTTTCGTCATGCCAAGCCGGGATTGATACGAGGACTTATTCAGGAGCGCGCGGATCCGGTCCTTTTCGCCCTTTCCTACGACTATGTCGGCGATCTCGCCGAGACGGTGGCGCTGATGTGGCCCGCCGAACCGAGTGTCGGCAATGCACCGCAACTTTCGGACGTCGTGGCGGGGCTGCAAGAGACCACCAAGGCCGATCTGCCGCAGCGTTTGGCGCGTTGGCTGGATACGCTCGATGAGGCAGGTCGTTGGGCTTTGCTGAAGCTGATCACTGGCCAGATGCGGATCGGCGCATCGGCGCGGCTCGCCAAAACGGCCGTGGCGCGATTGGGCACGCTTGACCCTGACGAGATCGAGCTTGCCTGGCACGGTCTGGCGGCGCCCTATCTCGACCTGTTCGCCTGGGCCGAGGGAATCGGCGCGAAGCCCGACAGCGTCAACCCGGCGCCGTTTCATCCACCGATGCTTTCGCATCCACTCGACGACGTGACCAATTGGCGCGAGACGCTGCTGCCCTCGGAGTACTCGGCCGAATGGAAGTGGGACGGCATACGGGTGCAGGC
>LNEA01000049.1 GCA_001464855.1 Rhizobiales bacterium Ga0077530 | reverse complement strand
CGCTCGGAAGCCGCGCGCAGATGTTCTGGCTCGAGGAGGGCCTGCCGGGGACCCTGATGCCCGGAAAGCGTCCGCGCTCGACGCTGTCCGTCGGCATGGCGTTGAAAGAGGGCAAGCCGTACATGATCTGGGGCACGCCCGGCGGCGACCAGCAGGATCAGTGGAGCGCGCAGTTCTTCCTGCGACACGTCCACTTCGGCATGAACATGCAGGAGGCGATCGACGCGCCGGCCTATCACATCGAGCATTTCCCGGGATCGTTCTGGCCGCGGTCAGCGCGTCCCGGCGTCGTGGTCGTGGAGAACCGGCTGCCGGCGGCGACAATCAAGGAACTCGAGCGTCGCGGCCACAAGGTCGAGGTTGGTCCGGACTGGTCGGAGGGCCGCCTAACGGCGGCTTCACAGGTCGGCGTCCGCCGCCGCGCCGCCGCCAATCCGCGGGGCATGCAGGGATACGCTGCGGGCCGGTAGAGAACTGGCCGTGGCGAACGCTTCCAGTGGCCGGTGAGGAGTGTCGGGGCCGAGTAACAGGTTGGGGCGAATGACGCTTGCCACGGTACTCGGTGGATTGTTCCGCGTCCTGGAGCGCGTCGAGCGTAAGGCCGCTTACTTGCGGGGCAAGGGGTATCACGGCGGTACGCCGCAAGAGGAGGCTAGGTGGGCCCACGACCTGCTTGGCTCGGCGCCCCTGCTTGCAATCGATATCGGCGGCAACGTCGGGCACTACACGGCGGAGCTTCGGCGCAGAACAAGTGGCGTGGAAGTACACGTTTTCGAGCCGTCAGCGGTCAACGTGGCGCGGCTCAAGGCCCGGTTCTCGGCCGATCCAGCGATAACGATCGTGCCTGCGGCGCTGTCCAATAGCGCTGGAGAGGCGACGTTGTTCTCCGACGCACCAGGCTCACCGCTCGGCAGCTTGTCTCTTAGAAAGCTCGACCATCTCGGGATCCCGTTCGACGTCCAGGAAACCGTTTCGACGCAGCGCTTCGAAAGCTACTGGCGCGATCATTTGGGGATGCGCCCGCTCGATATCGTGAAGCTCGATGTGGAAGGGCACGAGCTGGACGTGCTCGAGGGCTTCGGTCCTGCAATCGATTGCGTGAAAGTGCTTCAATTCGAATTTGGTGGCTGCAACATCGACACGCGAACGTATTTCCGGGACTTCTGGTACTTTCTTTCCGAGAAATCATTCGACCTCTATCGGATTGCGCCGATCGGATACGAATACATTCCGGAATACCGGGAGACGGACGAGTTCTTCTCGCTATCGAATTTCGTCGCGGTCCGCCGGGTGACGTGAAAATCGACAGACACTGCGAATTGGGAATGGTGGGCGGTACAGCGATCGAACCTGTGACCACTACCATATCAAGGTAGTGCTCGACCGCTGCGCAAACTGCCCCTCATGAGCTGTGTTGGGAAGCCGTGCTCGATTGGAGCCGATTCTTCGACAGGACTGCCGTTCGCCACAAAGCGGAGCGTCCTGGGTTGGCGGCATTTGCCGCGTTAAGTGGGGTGCGTTAGCGGGCTGGTGACGAGTCTACGTGCTGCCAACGCGGCGTTGCCACGAATTAAGCGTCAACCATCTGCAATATGTCATCGCAGATCGACACGGCTAGGAAAACAGTGGGGTCATCATCATCGGACATGACATCCAGCATCAATGACGCTTTGACCTTGAGTGCCTTGAGCGATTCAGCAGAAATCCTGCTGAGCTCGTGGCAAAGGGCGATCATATCATCGCTGATGGAATCGTGCTCCGCTTGGAGTTGCGATTCACAGATCGTGCGTTTGCCTTGTTGAGCACGGTTTGCCAGTTTGCCCGAACGGGCCATTAGTATTTCATAGCGAGCAGACAATTCTTCTATTGTTCTCGTCGTGCTGCGAACTTTCGCGCTTTGGACAGCTGATTTCGCAATTAAACTACAATCGTTACACATGGTACCCCCTGTGGATGTTGATTGTTTCTCGTGGTTTGGCCCTTTTGATCCGAATATTCGAGGTTGTCTGGACGAAATTGTGCGGTAGTCTAATGCGCTCCAATGCTATTCTACTGTAAAACAATCATGCAATAGGGTGTTATAACTGTCGCAATATTGTGCGGCACGGTGCGGAGCTGTAGATTTAATCAGTTGCTCTCATTCCGATCCTTAATGAACACATTTAAGACACAAAACTCCAAACTTGTTGTAGCCGGAAAATGGCTTCCAATGGAGGCGTTCGGCCGCGTGCGATAGCGACAGAACGTCGCAGGCGATTTGACGCATGCATCTCATGCTGGCAACAGCGCTTTGTCATCAGCGTCCCGCTGGATAAGAACCATCCGCTGTATGGCGTTACTTGCGATTGGGGATGGTGGGCGGTACAGGGATCGAACCTGTGACCCCTACCATGTCAAGGTAGTGCTCTACCGCTGAGCTAACCGCCCATCCCGCTCGGCGACGGATCGTTGTCGCGAGCACGGTGGGTCTCTACCGCAAGGGTGGGGGCGGCGCAAGGATGGACTGTGTTACCTGCGTGAAAAGATTGCGCATCTGCGCGGTCACGCCGCCCAGTATTCCGGAAACGCGATCCAGGCGCGCCTGAGATCCGCCGGCTCCGGCGCGCGCGTGGTCTCGTGGACGCGCATCAGTGCCTCGCGGCGGCCCACTGCACGGGCCAGAGACGCCTGGAACAAGTCGGTGAGGTCCTCGCGATAGTCCCCAGCCGCATCGGCGCTGCCGGAAACCAGGGCCGCGAGAATGCCAGCGCCGGTAATCGGATTGGTGAGGCCGGCGGCATCACCCGCGAGCAGCACCTGCGCGCCGCCGATCATCGCGACCGGTTCGAGCATGCCGCCACTGGGGATCGCGCCGCCGGTATACCCCAGTACGTCACGGCCGACGCGGCCCTGAGCCGCAAGTTGGGCGTGCAGATCGTCGAGCAGGGGTTTGAATTTGTCCCGCCAACGCGGATCACCGCCGAGCCCGAGATTTGCGACCGCGCCTTTGGGGAATAGCCACGCGTAACCGCCGGGCAATTGCCGCGACATGAAAATGTCCGTCTGTTCGAAGGGCTGTAGGAGGGGGACGGTCATCTGACGCGTTTCGGCCAGGACCGTGTTCTCGCTGCCGACCGCCGAGCCCACCATGGAATGCGGCCCATCGGCACCGATAATCACGCGGGCGGCGATCCGACTTCCGTCCGATAGCCGTGCGGTGCCGCCTCCGTCGATGCCGCGCAGTGTCAGGCCGAACCACGTCTCGGCCCCGGCCTCCATTGCCCGGGCAACAAGTGCTTCATCGAACGTGCGGCGGTCGATCATGACGCCGGAGAACTGTTCCTTCAGGTGCGGCGGCTCATCCTCGACGAACGTGGTCATGGCGCGTATCGCTTGCTGGCGATGCGTCTCGAGGCCTGGGATCTGCTGCCCGATCAGCGCGGGCACGAACTCGGCGCACTGCACGGGATGGCCGGCGACGCGCTTGCGGTCGATCGCCAATACGCGAGCGCCACCTCGCGCCGCCGCTGCAGCCGCGCTGGCGCCGGCCGGGCCGAGCCCCACCACAAGAACGTCGATCGGCAGTGCCTCCGCCATGATGCGGTCCTGCGCTCCTTAGTGCCCGTCAAAGGCCATCAGAGCCTCACAACGGATGCCCATGCCTTCGAGCCGGGCGCGCCCGCCAAGGTCGGGGAGGTCGACGACGAAGGCCGCGCCGACGATCGCACCGCCCGAGCGCTGAACGAGTTTTGCCGCAGCCTCGGCCGTGCCGCCGGTCGCAATCAAGTCGTCGACGATCAGAATCCGGGCGCCGGGTCGTATCGCGTCCTCGTGAATCTCGATGATGTCGACGCCGTATTCCAGCGTGTACTCTTGCCCAATTGTCTTCCAGGGCAGCTTGCCCTTCTTGCGGATCGGCACGAAGCCGCAGCCAAGCCTGTCTGCCAGTGCACCCCCGAGAATGAACCCGCGCGCCTCGATCCCGGCGACTGCGTCTATCGGCTCACCCCGCCAGGGCTCCGCCATGCGCACCAAAGTCGCCTTGAAACCCTGGGCGTCGCCGAACAGCGTGGTTACGTCCCGGAACAGAATGCCGGGCTTCGGGTAGTCCGGAATGGTGCGGATCAGGTTCTTGAGATCGGCCACGCGGCGGCTCCTCGATTGGGAAAGCCGGAGCATAGCAGATTGAGCTTACCGCGGTCGCCGACGGCTCCGCCTGCACGCGATGGAGCGCCGGCGCGCGTGTAGGCGAACCCGTACGCGTCGGCGGAAAAATCAGGCCGCCGGAGTAGCAGCCTTCTGGATCTCGCGCTTGAGGCGGCGGCAGCGATCGGAAAGGTCGGCTTCCTTGGCCTTGATGAGGAAGGCGTCGAGGCCGCCGCGGTGCTCGATGGTCTTGAGGGCGTTGGCGCTGACGCGAATGCGAACCTTGCGATGAAGGATGTCGCTCATCAGCGTGACGTCGCAGAGGTTTGGACGGAACACGCGACGCTTGGCGTTCAGCGCATGGCTGCGCAGGTTGCCGGACATCGGCAGTTTGCCGGTCAGTTCGCATTGCCTGGTCATTGTCGGCTCCTTGGCGCTTGTCGGGGGCACTGCTCGGGGCGCCAGCCGGGCCGGCCGCCACCATGCGCGCTCACGAATGAAAGAAAGCCCCACGCGTCGCCCGGAGCGGGCAGCGCAGCGGGGCGCATTGCGGTTCTATAGTCGCGGGGTTGACATAACGTCAAGCTGAAAGGCATAACCCAGCCCACACGTGGTGGCCCATCGTTATCTATGGGGTGCCCGTCTTCCCGAGCCCGCCACGTGCGGGCTGAATATTTGGCGGAGCGTAGCGCAGCCTGGTAGCGCACTTGCTTCGGGAGCAAGGGGTCGGGAGTTCGAATCTCCCCGCTCCGACCAACATTTTCAATGCGTTAACGGAAATGTTCTCCAGCCCTCCGCGCCTCCGGGTAACGTTCGGGGTAACAGAACTGCTGCCGATCGCGAGCGCTTAAACGACTATGGCCGCTCCGTCGTTTGCCCCAGCGTCCAGATGAGCACGTCGTGCTTATCCAGGCTGCGCGCGCTTGCCTTCGACGGCATCGAGCCAGCCTCGGGCACTCCGGCCATCACATAGCTTGTCGCGCGAAGTCATGATTGTGGTCGACCGGCGGAGGGGCCTCTCGCGGGCGGAGATGCCACCAATCGCGCGCTACTGTCTGACGACCACGGGTCGATCTCCGCGCGGGCGAAGAAGCTATGTCTCCGATAGCTGCCAGTCTACAGCCCCGCTGTGGGGCGCCCGCGCCACTTCGTGCGATGGCGTTGAACCAATTAAACTCCAGAGCTCGGTACAGCACGCCGGTCCGCCGGATTTGCACCATTAGCGCGTTCCGCGTGGCAACTGTACTGGTGGCGCCAGCGCCGGGACCGAGCCTCATAATGCGGCGCGTGAACGCTAAGGTGCTCGACGAGATACCCGCGTAACGGATTTCCCGAGTGAAGTAGTCTCTGGACTTCGGGAGCAGGCGGATAGACGTGAGCCATGCAACGAAAAATTTCCGTTTTCAAAAATCCTGATGACGGACAGCGGTGAACCGCACGTCACCTAGATGATTTGTCGGTCGCGCAGTCGGTTGAATTCGGCGGGCATGGCGTAATCCTTGTGTCGTCGCGGCTCTACATACGCCCCTCATGGGAAGATGCAGCAGCCATGAAGAGCGGCAGAGGTCGTCTTCATCAAAGCTCTTCATGCGCGGCGGTGCCGGTAGGACTTCTGCTTGGAAGTGCCGGATGACTAAGGTCACCTTCTTGTCCTCGTCAACCTCCGTCGCCGGCGCGGGCTTGCCGTACGCGCGCGGTCCAAGACCTCCCGAGAGGCCAACGTAAAAAATTCAACCGGCAGCGGTTGAAAAGACGCGAATCGGGTTAAGAATTTCTGGTCCAATTGGGGGAGTTAATATGTCGAGACATGCGGAGCGCGCTCACTCTGCCGATGGTACAAACGTGGGTGAGCGGGCAAAGGCTAGGACACCGTTCGCCGCAATGTGCCGGAATCTTCGTCGCGAGCGCGATCAACTACTCAAAGATCAAGCCGCCGCGTTCGGGACGTCGATAGCATACATCAGCGCAGTTGAGACGGGGCGGAAAGAGCGTATTCCGGACGAGTTTATTGAGAAATTCATATCGTGGCTTCGTCTAGACGATCTGACGGCAGAGCGGCTGAGGCAGGCCGCGGATGATACGAGGCAGGTGATGACATTGCGATCGGCTTCTCCGGCACAAGCGCGGCTCTTGGCGGTACTGGGCCGCTCACTGGAAGGCCTGTCTCGCGGGGAAATCGAAGAACTGCGAAGCCGTGTATTGGCCATGCGATCGGGAAAAAAATAATGGAGAGCCTATGATTGGGCTAAATGATGCTTATGGCGGGCCACTTCGCCGGGACTATATTCGGCGGCAGGCACTCACTTTGCGCTACATCCTGGGAGTAGAGCGCGAGCCAGCTCCTGATGTAGCGCGCATCCTTGAACACGTGCTGCCCGAACTTGCCCCCAGCTTTGAGTTCCGTGTGGTTCCGAACGGCGACATCGGCGGCGATGGCGCCCTGACGAGTTGGGACCCTCCGTGCATCTCGTTCGAAGAGAGGGCATATCACGAATTAGCACTGGCAATACCGAGGGCGCGGTTTACGGGGCTCCATGAGCTTGGCCACCTGACATTGCACCGAGGCATGGTCCAGGCGCGCAATACGGCTCAAGTCCGTGATGTCCGCGACCTGAACAGTGTCGAGCGACATGCCAACTGCTTTGCGGCTGAGTTTGCGATGCCGCACGATATCATTAAAGACTGTAAGGTTCCTCGAGATGTCGCGACGCTTTGCAAAGTGAGTGTTGAGGCGGCTGAATATCGTATGCGCGACTGCGCGATGTGGCCCCGTGGCGACGATCGGCAGAGGATCGTCGACGGCTTCGCAGATCTGTTGAAGAAACTGCGTTCCAAGAATTAAAATGGTACTTCGTTGGGTTCGCGCAATCTTCGCCGGGGAGCATTTCGCATGCGCGCGACTTTGACGGCCGTCAGAAATGGCCCTGAAGAACTGTCCGTCGTCGAATGCTTTGAGACAGTTTGCGGTGTGATCGAGCGGAGGCTCTCGGCTCATCTGGTTTGGAGTTTAAGCGGCTTTCATTTGGTGCTG
>LNEA01000048.1 GCA_001464855.1 Rhizobiales bacterium Ga0077530 | reverse complement strand
GCGGCGGCACGCTTCTCGTTGAGCGTGAGGAATGTCGACTTGTCGAGGCGCGCCCAAAGCGCTTCGCGTTCGGACGAGAGCGCTTCGACCGCGTCGAAATCCGGTCGGAGTTCGAGGTCAGCGTCCCAGGCGGGCGACAGCCAGCGCGAGAGCGCCTTCGACGTCCGCCCGACGAGCGGGATGATGGTCTGGCGCCAGAAGCCGCGCGTGGCTTCGGCCATGTTGGCGTAGGTGTTGTCGCCGGGGATACCGAGCAGCATGGGCGGCACGCCGAGGGCGAGCGCGATCTCGCGGGCGGCGGCATTTTTGGATTCGAGAAAATCCATGTCCTTTGGTGACAGCGACATTGATTTCCAGTCGAGGCCGCCCTCGAGCAGTAGCGGCCGGCCGGCGTTGACGGCGCCCTGAAAACCTTGCTCGAGTTCGGCCTTGAGCCGCTCGTATTGTTCGCCCGTCAAGTTGCCGTCGCGGGCGGTGTAGACGAGGGCGCCCGAAGGGCGGGCGGAGTTGTCGAGCAGTGCCTTGTTCCAGCGGGCTGCGGTGTTGTGGAGGTCGATCGCAGTAGCGGCAGCTTCGAGAGGGCTCATCCCGTAGTGGTCGTGGGCAGCGTGAAAGAGCTTCATGTGGAGGACGCTGCGGAGGCCGGGAACATCCTCGCCGGCGAGGCGAACCGTGCGTCCGGCGACAGTGTACTCGTAGGCCTCCGGCCAACCGTCGGCGCCGGGGACGACCTTCATCCGGTCAGGCCGCAGCGCGTGCAGCTCGCGGACATCGCCGTCAATGGCGACAGCTTCGATGTAGCTGTTGCCGGCAACGAGCAGGTGGCCGAACAGAGCTTCGAGGAACTCCGGGCCGACCTGGATCGGGTTGGGGCGGTTGATGAGATCGAGCAGCGGATGCACCGGGATCTCTTCCTCGCCTCGGTAGAGGAGAAGCGGTACCGACGCGGCCGTCTCGGCGGTCATGCGCACGCAGCGGTAGACGATCGCGTTGCCCATGAAGCCTTCGCGGGCGAAGGCTGAGTAGTCGCGTGGTGTCCACATCGGCTGGCGCAG
>LNEA01000047.1 GCA_001464855.1 Rhizobiales bacterium Ga0077530 | reverse complement strand
TCGTCACCGTCCATGTCCTTGATGCGATCGAGCAGCAAGAACGGGTAGCGGTGAGGCAGCAGCTTCATTACCCGCGTGATATCGGCCGTTCCCAGTTCCTTCATCGTTTCGGCCCCGATTGTCTTCTGCATCATCAAGCACCAATACCTCGAAAATACACCCGCGGAACTTCCGCTCTCAATCGTCGCCGCCCGCCGCGTCCGTTTCGGCAGCGGCTCCCTTCGCAAGGCGCCGCACCGCAACTCGTTCGCGCGTCCAGTCGCGGATCGGCTGAGCCGGCGTGCCGACCATGCGCGCCCGTGGCGGGACGTTGTCCGTCACGTGCGACACACCGGCAATCTGCGCACCAGCGCCGACTGTCAGATGACCGGCGACGCCCGATTGCCCCCCCATCACCACGAAGTCCTCGAGGGTGCTCGACCCCGCGATGGCGGATTGGGCGACGATCACGCACCGACGTCCGATAACGACGTTGTGCCCGATCTGAACGAGATTATCAATTTTTGTGCCTTCCCCAATGATCGTATCCTTAAGAGCGCCGCGGTCGACGCAGGTATTGGCGCCTATTTCGACGTCGTCCTGAATGATGACCCGGCCGATCTGGGGGACTTTCAGATGCCCGCCGGCGCCCATCGCAAACCCGAAGCCATCTTGGCCGACTCGGACGCCGGCATGGAGGATGACCCGATCGCCCAGCAGGGCGCTGGTCAGGCTGGCTCCGGGGCCAATAAAGCAGTCTCGTCCGATCGTTACGCGATAGCCAACCAGCGCTCCAGCAGCGACCGTCGTGCCGCTGCCGATCCACGCTTCCCGGCCGATCACAGCGCCTGGCTCGATGATCGCTCCAGACTCGATCCGCGCGGTAGGATGGATTGGGCCCACCTGCTCACGGCCGTCATAGCCCGCCGTCAGGGGTTTTAGGGAGGTCGGATAGAAGGCCTGCAATGCGAGTGCGAATCCACGGTAGGGCGCCTTCATCAGCAACGCCGTGACGCCCGCCGGCAAGCGCTCGGCAAAGGCTGGCGCGATGATGCAGGCGCCGGCCTTGGTCGCCGTCAGAAATTCAAGATACTTGCGATTGTCGAGGAACGTCAGATGCCCCGCCCCGGCGTCGCCGAGCGGGCGCAGATCGGACAGGCTGCGGTTGCCATCGTCACCGGGGCGCAGTTCAGCGCCGATCCGATCTGCGAGTGCGGCGGCCGTGAAGGGCCCTGCACGCTCGAAAAACCCTGGATGCTCCATCACGGGCACCTTCTGGTGGGAGTTGGGGGCGAAGCGCTACCGGCCAGCGTCGCGCCGAGAAACTGCTGAGCCCCATATAGCAAACGCGCGCCTGGAAGGCACGCGCTGCATTTTTCGAAATCGATCTGAGCCCCACCTGCAAACCCGAGCGACCCGCCATCAACTCGATAGCGGGCGAGCCTGAAGCGTCAGGTCAGAAGCGGGTGCTGGCACCGAAGCGGAAGACCTGCTCTTTGTCGAAGTCTTCCTTGATCAGCGCCCAACCGAGGTCGGCCCGGAGCGGTCCAAGTGGTGAGTTCCACAGGATGCCAAAGCCAGCCGACACCCTGAGGCCGCCACCGTCGTTGATGTTAGTCGGCTGCAACGTGATCGGATCAACCGACCCGTTGAGAGCCTTGACGCTCTTAGAGATGCCGAACAGCGAACCGGCGTCGACGAAGACAGCGCCCGAAAGGCCTAGCTCGTCAGGCACAAGCGGGAGCGGAAAGCGTACCTCAGCGGTACCCACGTAATAAGTCTGACCACCCAAGCTATCCTGCGTGGTGAGGTCTCGTGCGCCGATGCCGAGGCGATCGAAGCCGCGAATGGTCTCGCCACCCTTGTAGAACATGTCGAGCAACCGCACCTCATCGCCACCCCAGCCCATGATGTGACCACCGGCCACTCGGCCGACGAACGTGATCTTTTCAGTGATGGGGTAGTAGAAGCGGCCTTCGCCCTGCAGCCGCACGTACTGCACGTCACCACCGACACCGGCGAAGTCCACGCCGCCGTTGAGGTAGTAGCCCGAGGTGGGCGTCTTTGTGTGGTTCCGTTTATCGTACGTCAGCGACGTGCCAATCGACGAGGTCCAGTAGTCGAAACTATCAGCACCTGGCGGCAGCAACTCGCGAATAGCACGCGACGCTACACGGTTATCGAGCGGCGGATTGAAGCTGATGTCCACATTGGACATTTCATCATACGACAGCGTGTAGTTCGTCGTCAGCCACAGCCGTTCGCTGAGCGGCATACCGAGGCGAAGCGAGCCACCGGCATGGGTTTGGTCATACGGCTGGTAGTCGGACCGTTGCGTGATGCGATAGAAGAGGTCGAAGCCGGCCGATAGATTCCGATCGAGGAACCGCGGCTCGGTGAAGCTCAAATCGATCTGCATCCGCTCCAGTGATCCGCCCACCTTCAGGCGCAGGAACTGGCCCTTGCCCATGAAGTTGCGTTCGGT
>LNEA01000046.1 GCA_001464855.1 Rhizobiales bacterium Ga0077530 | reverse complement strand
ATGGGGAGGCGCTCAGGATCGACATAAATGTAAAATTTGTAATGGGCGTGCCGCGAAGCGTATTCAGACGCCGCACTTTGTTTTGCGGGTAAGCGAGGCACACGCAATGGGCCATCGCCACTGGTCAAGGCCGCAAGCGCCGCGCCGATGACATCGGCATTCTCTTGTCGCGCGGTGGTCCATTCCCGCATACGTCTTAACTGGATCCGACCGATGGCGGCCTGTATTTCCAGCATGCGCCAGTTCGTGCCGAAGCTCTCGTGCACCCAGCGAAATCCGAGCGAGGACTGGCAGGAATTTACGGCATCCCAGCTCTTGCCGTGGTCCTTGAACGACCACATGCGCGACCAAAGCTCGTCATCATTGGTCGTGACCATGCCGCCCTCGCCGCCGGTCCGATGTGTCCGATCGTCCCGACGCTGCGCCCTTCATAACGAGCGCCATGCGCCTGCGCGCAATCCTCGATCACCTTGAAGCCATGACGGTCGGCCAGCTCCATGATCGGCGCCATTTCGCAAGGCCAGCCGGCGAGGTGCACCACGATAACCGCCCGCGTGCGCGGCGTAAGCATCGCGGCGATGGTCTCAGCGGATAGATTGCCGCTGCAGCGATCGACATCGGCGAAAACCGGCGTGGCCCCGGCGTTCACCGCAGAGGAAACCGAGGCGATGAAGGTGCGCGGTGTGACGATCACCTCATCGCCGGGCCCGATGCCGAGCGCGTGCAGTGCTAAGTCGAGGGCTACGGTACCGTTGGTCAGGGCGATGGCATGTTTGGCGCCGGCCCATGCGGCGAACTCGCGCTCGAAGAGGCGGCCTTCCTCGCCGGTCCAGTAGTTCACGCGGTTTGAGGCGAGGACGCGCTGCACGGCGTCCATCTCTTCCGTCGTAAAACTCGGCCAAGGGGAGAAAGAGGTATTCAGCACCGTGGTCCTCACGTGTGAGAGGTGATCGCGCGCGCCGGCACGCCGACATAGACGCCGGCATTCGGAATGTCGGCCACCACCGCGGCGCCGACGCCAACCATCACATTGTCTCCTATGCGGACGCCCTGCCGCACTGAACTGCCAGCCCCAATCCACGAAGTACGGCCCACGACGACGCTGCCTGAAAGGGTCGCGCCTGAAGCAATGTGGGTGCCGGCGCCGATCTCGCAGTCATGGTCGATCCGGGCTCCGGTGTTGATGATCACAGCATTGGCGATGCGAGCACCGGTGTTGACGATTGCGCCTGGTGCAACAAACACACCCTCCCCCACCCGTGCGCCGCGGCTCACGATCGCGGACGGATGAACGATAGAGGGCGTCGCAAATCGATCGCGCTTGAGATCTTGAAAGAGTTCAAGACGACGCGGACCATTGCCGACGGCGGCGATCGCGCTCGGCCACCGTTCAGCCAACGCAGCGATGTCCGTCATCGGCCCGAGAACGGGGAACGCTGCCGATTTGGAAAGTGCGTCACAGTCATCGTCGAGAAAGGCGATTGGGTCGTAGCCGCAGTCGAGCGCTGCATCGGCAACGACGCGACCATGCCCACCATAGGCAAGTATGAGCAGCGCGCGGGTCATTGCCTTTTGCCGCTCGCTCCCGAGAACTTGGTCGCGGTTGCCGCGCCCACCGCATTGATGCCCTCGCGCTTAAGCACTTTGAGGACGGTCAGAGCGAGAATCTGGAGATCCAGCGCGAAGCTCCGATTGTCGACATACCAGACGTCGAGCGCGAACTTCGTCTCCCAATCCAGTTCATTGCGGCCATGAATCTGGGCCCAGCCGGTGATGCCTGGCCGAACGTTGTGCCGACGCGCCTGCTCCCTCGAAAAAAGCACGAAACTCATTTCGCCTTTGAGGATATTAATCAGCTCGGGAAACTCATCGATGCTCGTCGAACGGAGGAAGCGTCCGAATGCGCCGAGGCGCTCGCTATCCGAAAGCGGCCATCCGTCCGAATCGACATCATCGGTCATCGTGCGGAATTTGATGATTTCGAAGGGTACACCATTCAGACCGGGCCGCTGTTGCCGGAAGAATACCGGCGTACCGAGGTGCCAGCGGACGAACCCAGCGATTGCCAAGAGGATCGGCGAAAGCAGTATCAGTGCCAGCCCTGCCACAACGCCGTCGAAGATGCGCTTCATTGCGATCTACGCTCCATCTGTGGAGCGATCGGAAATAGTTCCGGCTCGGCGTCACTACTGCTGCTGCTTTGCCTTGTGTCGGCGGGCAGAGACAACATTAAACCGCAGCAAGCGGCGAAATAGCCAAGCATCGACGATGTCCGAAGTGGGTAGTCGACGATGGAGTGAAACAGCACCAACAGAACGACAACGGACGCGCATTGCTGCGTGATGCACAGCCGCACATCCTGGCCCGTCGATGGCTTTATCCAGACTCGATAAAGAGACAGTCCGAACCAAGCCAGAAACAGTGCAATCAAAAGAATACCGGGAATGCCGGTTTCCAATGGGAATTCGAGCCAGTCGTCGTGGGCGCGATTGATATACTCGGCCCGCAGGTTCTGGCTCTTCTCATACACCGCATATACAGAGGGGAACGTGCCGAGACCGGTCCCGAACGGCAGAGCCTCGCGCATAGCTTCGTAGGTGACTTCGTTCAACATCGCCCGCAACTGATCGACAAGTCCGGCGTCGAAGCGCTGAAGGAAGCGATCCGCCCCCAGTAGGCCGACAAGCAACAGCACCGCTGCCACCGCGACGAAGAACATGGGATGGACCCCGCGGCCCTTCCTCCCCAACGCGACCAGCAGGGTCGGCGACATGACAACGATGACCGCTGCAGCGAGCAGGACGAACAAGATACCGGCGCGTGAGCGCGCAAGGGCTAGTCCGGAAAGAATGAGGAGCGACACGCAGAACATGCCCGCAATCCAAAGCATCTTTCCGGACATCGGCGCGCGCCGCGAGAATGTGCGTTTTCCGTGCGTGGCGGACCAAGCCACGGTCAACAATAGTGTGGCGTATAGTTGAGCGGCGAAATGGTTGCGGTTGGCGAAGAACCCGATCGCCTCTGTCCGATTGCTGATCGCAAAAAAGCGGAGAGAGCTGTCTGGCCCCTGAAGCACCTGCAAAATTCCGAGCGCCAGGCAGGCGAGGCCGAAAACGACAAACCAACCGATAAGACGCAGACGTCGCTCAATGCCAAGACTACTCACGAGAAGAAAAAGTGCGAGCGGCGGCACAACTCCCGCCGCCGCCGCTAGGCTAGCAGCCGGGTCAATCGAGGAACTGGCTGTGCGCGACCAATCCTCCAGATCCGCACCGCCAGCGGCGGCTATACGTGCCGACACCCCACCCCATCCGAGATTGCCGTAGAGCGGAAAAACTTGCGCAAGGATGATGACGAGTCCGCAGACCCCTATGGCGGCAGCGAGAGCCAGATCTGCTACCCCCAAATCCGCTGCCCCCCCACTTCGCCGGCGATCAAACAAGCGATCCAGCCAAACCCAGCTCGCCAAGATGAGTGCCGGTACGGCAATGAACTGCAGCGCCACGTCGCCCAAACTGCCTGACCGGGTCGCTCCGCCCAAAACAATGCTCGCAAAGAGCAAGATCACTGAGGCCAAGTACGCTGGCCCGTCATCCTCCTGCGAGCTTTGGGCCAGAGAGCTCGTCATCGTCAGGGGCTGATGGATCTGCTTTTGCGGTGGTGCGACAGCGCGATCGCCGCTGCGACGCCGCTAGCAACAGCGATGGTGATCACCACGCCACGGTTTGAGGTGTTGGTGACGCTGCAGCCGGGAGCACGCACCGTCTCGGTGGTGGAGCTACCGATGGTAACGACTTTACTGTTTCCGAAATCGACGACTGCGTTACCAGCCCCCACCACACTCACCTTGTCGCCGGCCTTCAACGAAAGCCCTACCGCTCCGGCCTTGAAGCCGTCACCGCGGTCGACGAGGATTTTGCCTTCCAGGGAAGTTAGAACTCCGGTGGTGGCGCACGAAAAAGCGGCTGCTTTTTCGATATGTCCTATTCCGGTCACACAGCCCGCCGCCAGAATTGCAAAGAGCGTCAATCGAGTCATCAAAGTCCCCCATCAGTTAGGCGTGCACATATGTAGCTTGGTTAACCAATAGCAGAATCGCGGCGGCAACACAACCTACGCGTGTATTTTTTCGAAGCCGAGTGTGAGCCTTCCACAGGAAGTGCATGGTTGAAGTCACGCGGCGGACGCGTCTCCGCGTCCAGCCGCTGCGGCGCTGGTTGAAGCGCATCATTGGGACCGGGTGTGATTGGTGCGGCCCTGCAGGCTCCACTTTCTGCGGGGCCTGCTTGGCCTATCAAACGGGAGCAGACTCAACGAGCCGCGTCATCGGGGTCAGCCGATTCAGGGCTGAGGGAGACCGCCCGTATGCCATCCCAGCCATTCGACAGCGTGGCTGTGCCAAGGATCAGGCTCACCACCCGTTCAGAGGTGTCGGAAATGCCATAATCGTCCGGCACTGGATGCGGCCGGCCCTGCATCTCGCGCTTGGCGAACAGTCGAGTGGCGAGGTCGACGCCGCGCAGCACCGCCCCTTGGGCCAATCCGGTGACAACGATTGACCCGACGTCCAGCGCCTCAGGGCGTTCGATGGAGTCGCGCGGTGTGATGGCTGGAAACCCGAGGATCGAGGCCTCCTCGGCGATGGTGCCGCTATCGGATACCGCACAGAATGCGTCCATCTGCAGACGGTTATAGTCGTGGAAGCCGAACGGCTTCATGAAGCGCACTCGCCCGTCTGCCACCAGGCCAGCTTGATCCAGCCGCTTGCGGGTGCGTGGATGGGTCGAGACGATGACCGGCATATTGTAGTGCGCCGCCAGCGCCGAGAGCGTGCCGACAAGTTCGCCCAGCCGCTCAGCGCGGTCCACATTTTCCTCGCGATGCAGCGATACGATGAAATAGCCGCTCGGGATGAGACCAATCCGCTCCAGCACGTCGGATGCCTCGATGCGCGGGCGGTAGTGTTCCAACACCTCGCGCATCGGCGAACCGGTCAGATAGATGCGCCGGTGAGAGAGCCCCTCAGCGAGCAAGTGCCTGCGTGCGTGCTCCGTATAGACAAGGTTGAAGTCGGCGATGTGGTCGACCAGCTTGCGGTTCGTCTCCTCGGGCACGTTGCGGTCGAAAGAGCGGTTGCCGGCCTCCATGTGATAGATGGGCACGTGCATGCGCCGAGCCATGATGGAGGATAAGGCGGAGTTTGTGTCGCCAAGAATGAGTACTGCGTCCGGCCGCTCCAAGGCGATCACCCGCTCGCTTTCAAACAGGATCTTGCCAAGCGTCTCACCAAGGCTGCCGCCGCCGGCGCCGAGAAAATGATCCGGCCGGCGAACGCCAAGGTCGTCAAAGAACACCTCGTTGAGCTCGTAGTCGTAGTTCTGCCCGGTATGCACGATGCGGTGCTCGCAGTACTCGTCGAGCTGCGCCATCACCCGAGATAGTCGGATAATCTCCGGGCGCGTACCTAATATGGTCATCACCTTCAGCATCGCATCATCCTAGGACGGGGTCGGCGTACGTGTCAGGCGCGGCGGGATCGAACAACGCTTGGGTCCAGAACAGTGTTAGCAGTGGGCGATCGCCTACATTCTCGATCGAATGAGTATGTAGCGTTGGCATGTCGACTGCTGCCGGCTCGTCGCCGCTGACACGATATTCCCAGACCGGACCGCCCAGCACCCGGCGAATCCGGATCACTGCCTCGCCTTTCAGCACCAGGAAACGTTCCACCTTGTTGAGATGGAAGTGGTTGCCGCGTGTCAATCCCGGCTCAGTCCAGCTAAGGAAGGTCTGACCGCCGCCGCAACTCTTCACCGCCTCGAACAGCGCTCCGCGCTTGTCACAGTTGAGATTCAGCGGCCGCGGAAAGAAGGCGGGATACAGCGCTGAGCGGTAGCTGTTGAACAGTGCGAGATCGATGGGATCCGACAGGTCTGGGAAAATTTTAGCGGCATAGGCGGCATGATAACCCTGGATACGCTCGAGCAGTTCAACGACCTTCATCGGGCGCGGTTCTGGTCGCAACTCGCCGGTCAAGCTACAGAGGGCGGCGCCGATGGCCTCGTCGGCCGCCGCACCGGCGTGCAGCAACCGTACCTCCCCCTCGGGATC
>LNEA01000045.1 GCA_001464855.1 Rhizobiales bacterium Ga0077530 | reverse complement strand
GCCTCGATCACCGCTTCCTTGAACAGTTCCCACGTCATCGTGCGCAGCACGAACGTGGTGACGAACAGCGAGAACGCAAATCCGACGGCGGCTGCCTCGGTCGGCGTGGCAGCACCCGAATAGATCGAGATGAAGACAAACGCGGCAACCGCAACGGCGGGTAAAGCGCGGAGGCTCGCGTGCCACCGCTCGGCCATGGGCACCGCTTCGACGCGCCGCAAACTCGGCGTGCGGATCGCGACGAAGACCGAGTAGATCGAAAAGAGGACAACGAGAAACAAGCCCGGCCCGATGCCCGCGACGAACAGCTTCGTCACGCTCTCCTCAGTGATGAAGCCGTAGATGATCATCGGGATCGACGGCGGGATGAGAATGCCGAGCGTGCCCCCTGCAGCTACGAGGCCGTAAACGAAGTTGCGCGGATAATCGCGCTTGATCATTTCCGGAATCGCGACCGTGCCGATGGTGGCGGCGCAGGCGACGGACGAGCCCGAGATCGCGGCAAACAGCGCGCAACTCAGGATCGTCGCGATCGCGAGGCCGCCCGGCCAATGCCCGACCCACGCCTGCATCGCGGCGAACAGATCCTTGCCGACACCACCCTTGAGCAGGATATTGGACATCATCAGGAACATCGGCACCGACAGCAGGACGAAGCTCTGCGTCGATGCGTGAAGACCGGCCGGCACCATGAGGTCCGAAAAGCCGCCGATCATCAGAAGGATCATGCCGAGGCCGCCGAGCGCGAACGCGACGGGAATGCGCAGCGCAAGAAGCCCGAGCAGCGCGCCGAGGATGGCAATCGTGGTCATACGTCAGGCGCCTCGTTGAGATGGGGCGACCAGTCGCGACCGATCACGGCGCGGCCAAGTTCGATCAGCGTTTGCAGCGCAGCCCAAGCGCATCCGACGGGAACCGCTGCTTCCTCCCAGAAAATCGGGATGTCGACCATCGTGCCAGTGGTCGAACCACGCCAGAAGCTTTCCCAGGCGATCTCGAATCCGGATCTCGCAGTCAGCACCAGAAAGACCAGGATGAAGACCAGCGCCACGACGTCCATGGCGCGCTGGACGGGGCGCGGCACGGCGGCGAACAGGACGTCGATCGCGATGTTCTGGCGGCGGCGGATCATCGCGGCGATGGCAACGAACACGGCCCAGAGCAGGCACAGTTCGGAAACCTCTTGTGCCCACGTCGTCGGCGCGCGGAAAAGATAACGTCCGGCGACCTCCCAGGTCAGGAACACGCCGGTCAGGACCATAAGTATGGCCGCGACCAGCGCCAGCCAATCGCTGATCTGATCGACCACTTTCATGCCGTAGGCCTCCCCCGGATCACAGCGGCCTGCCCAGCCGCTCGACCGCTCCGCCCGGCCCTATAGCAGGCACGACCGGCAAGAGGGAGTCCCAATGCCACGCAATGCAGGCCCATGGCCGCGCGACGATCGCAGATCACACCCCGCGCGGTTTCGCCCTTACCCGCCGGCATTGCACTTCGCCCGAAATGCCTGTAACCACGCGCTCACGGGCGGGTAGCTCAGTGGTAGAGCATTTGACTTTTAATCAAATGGTCGTGGGTTCGATCCCCACCCCGCTCACCAGATAAATCTCAATCATATCATAGCATTACATCGACAGCTCGCCAGGGCCGTCAGCCGCGCAACCATGCGCCGGTAACCAATCTCGGTAAACAACGTCCCGCCGCCGTGCAAGCCGCTCAGGTCCAACCCTGGGATCGGCAACGCCGTCGTGCGCGCGCTCGCACACTCGGTACCAGGGATCGAGTTGCCTGTCGGTCCAGCAGGCTATGAACTGGACCACAACCCAAGAAGGAAGACGACCATGACGACGACCAGCGACACGATCATTCTGTTCGAGACGACCCACGGCGCAGTCCACCACACGCCATCGGGCTACGTGTTCATCGACAGTCGCGAGACGCCGCCTCGGCGCATCGAGGCGAACGACATCCAAGAAGCCTGGAGCCTGTTGTGGGGGCAGCGCGAGGACGTGGACGAGCGCGGCGCGGAAGTGAAGTTCATCCACCCGCTCTTTGAGTTGATGGAGCACAAGTTCGATAAGATCGAGCTTGAACTCACCCGGCAGGAGAACCGGATCAAAAAGCTCGAGGCGCTGGTCAAGAAGCTCGAAGCGGCCGTGTTCGTCGCCGCCTAGTGCATGAAGAAGCCCGTGACTGGTGCGATCGGTCACGGGCCGCTGCGGCGGGGATCACGGTGCGCGGGCGCCACTTCTCTGGTCACCATCTGCGAACAGCGCGCCGTACGATCCGAGCGATGCGAAGTGCGCGAGCAACCCTCTTCTCAGCACCGCTGCATCCGGGCGGCGCGGCGACGTCTCGAAAGAAATCCTGAACAAGTAGTTTGCGCTCATCCGCAGACGCTAGATGTATGATGCCATAGGCGTTTAGAAAACGCGCATACGCTGAACCGTAAGAAGGAAATTTTCGGGCCAGATACAGAACGTGGCGAACTGAGATAGCGATGGAGTACGCAGACTTAATATAGCGTCGCTGGAGCCCTCCGCGCTCTGCGTGCCACTGCGCAAGCAGTTGTTGGCCGGACCACACGAAGCCGAGCGCCGAGCAGAACTTCCCGATGTTCCCGTCCCACTCGTTCAAGTAGGCCTGCCACTCCTCCGAGTACCGGTCGCGCAGATCGGCCGGCAACTTCCTTGTCGCCTTCGTGACGACCCACCGCGATATGCGCGGCAACAGGCAGTAGATCTCGGCCGCGATCAAGCTGCCGACCACCCCGATTGCGATGCCCTCCATCAGGCCCATGACAAGTACCCCTCTGACAAGCCCAGGTCCTTAAACGCTGACATTGCCAATCGCTGACCGACGCCGGTGATCTTGTAGAGCCGGCGGCGCGGGCGCCCTGCTTCCCGCGCATCGATCTCTTCCCATTCACTTTCCAGCCAGCCCGCCTTCTCCAACCGCGCCAAGATCGGATAGAGCGTGCCCGACATAAGGTCCGTCGCGCGCGCCACGTCGGCGCCGGAGAGTCGCCCGTTCGGGTTCTCCAACATCGCCTTCAACACTTTCATTGTCTGATGCGTCAGCCGCACGTCATCGGCCATTGGACCACTCCTCCAAGCGAAATACTGTAGAATGTCTACATAGGGCTATGTAGACTGTCAACCCAGGCTCAGCATTGCGGTGTGAGGAAGGTCTTCAGCCCCGCGCGTTCTCGCAAACAAAAAAGCGGGCACCCGAAGGTGCCCGCGGTAGATCTTGCGAACCTGAAAGGCTTAGGACTTCGTGGCAGCCTTGGCTTTCGCCTTCGCGGCCTTCAGGCACTTGGCGCGGAAGGTCTTGCGCGGCTTGCCCTTCAAATTCTGCGCGTCGGCTTCCTTCGAGCAGGCGAGCGATTCTGGTGTCCGCGGCGCCTGGGCCTTCTTGGCCGGGGCGGCGACCTTCTTGGCGGGGGCGGCGGGAGTCGCGGCAGGTGCGCCCGTCTGCGCCATCGCAGCACCGGTCGAGAGGGCACCAACCATCATTGTGATCGCGAGTAGCTTGCGCATGGGATTAGTCCTTTGGAATGCTGCATGGATTGCAGCGGTGGCTTAATCTGCCTTTTCGGCTGAACGCCCCATGAATGGTTCGTTGCCGAATTTGCGGCCATGGCGGACGGCGATACGTCCGACGACACTGTCAGCCCCTCGCGGCACCGGCGTCCGGCGTCGCATCTTCCTGATGCGAGAGCCGCACGGCCGTCGGCGCCGACGGCACGTCCCGCAGCCGCGACTGGGCAAGCTCGCCGACACTTTCGAGGATCGGATAGGCGACGGACGTGAGGTGCGAATTGATGCGCTTGAGATCGCGTATGATGTCGAGGTGGATTGAGCTCGTCTCGATGGACTGAGCGCGCCCCTGCTTCAGCCGCGAGAAGTGCCGGTCGGTCGCCTCGAATTCGGCAGTCCGCACCTTCGTCTTTTCCTGCAACAGTCGGCGCGCCAGCGCGACGTCGCGGGTGGCGAACACGTTGAGCGCCAGCCGCATGTGATCAACCACGTGGCTGTGGAAGCCCCTGAGTTCCGCGGCACCCTCAGGCGAGAATGCGTAGCGCTTCTTGATCTTCTTCGCCGCCAGTTCCATCAGGTTCTTGTCGATGATGTCGCCGATGTGCTCGAGGTTGGTCGTGAAGGTGAGGATCTCCACATAGCGGCGGCTGTCGTCCTGTCCCATGTCGGCCTTCGAGGCGCGGATCAGGTAGAGCTTGATCGCTTCATGCAGCGCGTCGACGTCGTTGTCGGACCTCTCGATGTCGCGAACGGCCTTGATGTCGGAGCCCTGGATCGCCAGCAGCGCTTTCCGCAACATGTCGAGGACCATGTCACCCATGACCAACGTCTCGCGCATGGCGCAGGCCAAGGCCTCCGACGGGGTGTCGAGCACGCTCGGGTCGAGATGGCGCGGCGTGCTCCGATCGGGCCCGATCGCCGGCTCAGGTAGCAAGCGCGTCGCGAGCGTTGCCACGTAGCCGAGCACCGGCATTGCCACGACAGCAAGCGCGAGATTGAACGCGAGGTGAAAATTCACGGCAAGCCACGCGGGATCGGCCGATATCCGTCCCACAGCATCAGCCAGCCACGCGACAAACGGAACGGCGACGACGACGCCGGTTGCTCGGATCAGCAGGTTGCCGAGCACGACGCGGCGCGCCGCAGCAGCCGATCCCGACAGCGTCACGAA
>LNEA01000044.1 GCA_001464855.1 Rhizobiales bacterium Ga0077530 | reverse complement strand
GACGTGGGTCTTGTAGATCTCGCGCGCCTTCGCTCCGTCCTCATGCACGAAGAACGGGAGCAGGATCATGCGGGCCGCCTGCTTCGGGTCGCGACCGATCTCTGCGCATACGGCGTCGTAGTGCTGGCAGTTCTTTTCGAGTTCATTCATCCACGTTTCGCGGTAGGTGCGATACGTGAAGGGCGAGGCCATTTGCAGGTTGATACCGGCGCGGGCGGCCTGTTCGAAGCTCTCCGGGCTTATGGTTGCCTGGTAGACGGGAGGGTGCGGTTTCTGGACCGGCTTGGGCAGCACTTCGACGGGCTCGGGTATCGTCCAGTGCTTGCCCTGGTGCGTAATTTTCTCCTGCGTCCAGGCTTTCATCACGATGTCGAGACCCTCGCCCAGCATCGAGCGGCTCTGGTCCATCGGCACGCCGAGGCCGACGAATTCGTGCGGCTGGTAGGCGCGCCCGACGCCGAAATCGAGCCGGCCGTGAGAGAGGACATCGACCAGCGCGTAGTCTGAGGCGGTGCGCAGCGGATGATTGAACGGGATTGCACAGACCGCCATGCCGATCCGCAGCCGCTTGGTTCGCTGAGCGATGGCCGCGGCATACACCTGCGTCGAGGTGACGAGGCCGTAGGTCGAAAAGAGGTGCTCGGCGATCCAGCCGCTGTCGTAGCCGAGTTCCTCGGCGAGTTCGAAAAAGCCGAGATCGTCGTCGAAGCTCTCGACCACCCGCGACAGGTCTGGAAATTGGCTTCGCGCGTTTCCCCTTCGGTTCTGTTCAGCGATCGTGGCCGCTCGGGCGACGAGCGTCAAACCTCAAACGTGCCGAGCTTGAGTGCGGTCTGCGCATGGGGTGGGAACCGGTTATCTGATGAAGGAGTTTCTCTTGGGTTCGGGGGAGATTTGCACCGGCGACACAAGTCAGCCACGGCTGTGACACTTTTTGTCCTTAGCCGCAGGACCGGACGAAGCGCGACGGCGGAATCGCCGAACATCTAGGGCGCGAGAGACAAAGGTGTGTGAAGCCATGAAACGAGGCAGTTTAGGCCGACGAATGTTGCCGGTTGCGATGACAGCAACCCTTGTAGGGACGGCATGGATCGGTCTGGCAGGCGGAGCGATGATCAGCGGCGCGCAGGCGCAGCGTTCCGACGGCAAGGAAGACGAGGACCGCCGCAAGCGTGGCGGCGAAAAACGGCCGGAAAGGCAGGAGCGGCAAGAGCGGCAAGAGCGTCCGGCACCGCGGGCTACGCCTGCGACGCCGCAGGCTCCCCGGACCATAAACCCTTCGCCGCCGCGCGCGACGGATGCTCCGCCTCGCACGGTTCCCGGAAATCCGCCGCAACAGCGTATCGCTCCCGATACGCAACGGAATCCGCCGCAGCAGCG
>LNEA01000043.1 GCA_001464855.1 Rhizobiales bacterium Ga0077530 | reverse complement strand
CGGTACGAGCAGGTGTGTGCGGCGCCGCCCGCGACGTCGTAACGAGAGAATGTCAGAGGAGGAACGGACGATGGCGACAGAGATCGAGGCGATCGAGACGGTGGTTTGGACCTATCTCGACGGATTGCATGAAGGTGACGCCGGCAAGATCGGCAAGGCCTTTCACGAAGGGAGCCACCTCTATTCGATGCACGAGGGTGGTGTCAGCGATCTGCCGCGCGAGAAGTGGCTGGAGATGGTCAAGAGCCGTCCGTCACCGAAGTCGAAGGGGTTGAAGCGGACCGACCGGATCGTGTCGATCGACATGGCGGGCCCGGAGACGGCGTTCGTGAAGCTCGAGTGCTCGGTCCATCCGCGCTATTTCACGGACTACCTGTCGCTGCTCAAGCTCAACGGCGGCTGGCGGATCGTGTCGAAGACCTTCCGGACGGACGTGCGGGAGTAGTTGACGCGCGTCTTTTTGAGCCCCGGTTTCCCCAGTTTATCGGGGTGGCCGGGGTTTGCCGTTTCAGGCGCGAGATACTGCCGGGCTTGGGCTGAATTAACCTTTGGCGGCACAAGAATTGCGACCGGCAGACTGAAATCCAGCAAACGGACGTAATCTAACGTGAGTTGAACGGCGGGCCTACTTGCCTGTAGCAGGGCGACAACACAGACTCAGCCGATTCGCGGAGACAGGACCGGATGTGCGGTATCGTTGGAATTCTGGGCACCAAGCCCGTTGCGGATGAACTGGTCGACGCGCTGCGCCGGCTCGAATACCGCGGTTATGATTCGGCGGGGGTCGCAACCGTCGAGAATGGCCACCTCGAACGGCGGCGCGCCGAAGGCAAGCTGAAGAACCTCGCGGCGCGGCTGAACGACGAACCTTTGCAAGGCCATGCCGGCATCGGCCACACGCGCTGGGCGACCCACGGCGCGCCGAACGAGCGCAATGCGCATCCGCACATGACCGACAAGGTGTCGGTCGTCCATAACGGCATCATCGAGAACTTCCGCGAGATCAGGGACGCGCTGCGTGCCGAAGGCGCCGAGTTCAGCTCCGAGACCGATACCGAAGTCGTCGCGCATCTCATCACGTCGGAGATGCGCAAGGGCGATGGTCCGGTTGCCGCGACCGGTCGCGCACTCAAAAAGCTGCGCGGTGCGTTTGCGCTGGCGATCATCTTTGCGGGTCACGACGATCTCATGATCGGCGCGCGCGAGGGGAGTCCGCTCGCGGTTGGCCACGGCGAGGGCGAGATGTACCTCGGTTCGGACGCAATTGCGCTGGCGCCGTTCACAAGCCAGATCACCTATCTCGAGGAAGGCGACTGGGCGATCCTTCACCGCGGCGGCGCCGAGTTCCGCGACCGCGCGGGCAATAAGGTCAAGCGCCGGTCGATCACGTCGTCGGCGTCGGGCTTCCTGGTCGACAAGGGCAACCACAAGCACTTCATGCTCAAGGAGATCCACGAGCAGCCCGAAGTGATCTCGCACACGCTTACGAACTACATCGACATGACCTCGGGAGAGGTGGCGTTCCCCGATACCGGCATCGATCTCGCGAAAATTCCGCGGCTGACGATCTCGGCCTGCGGCACCGCGTATCTGGCCGGCATGGTCGCCAAATACTGGCTCGAGCGGTACGCGCGCGTGCCGGTGGAAATCGATGTCGCATCGGAGATGCGGTATCGCGAGGCGCCGATGCCGGAAGGCGGCGTGGCGCTGTTCGTGTCGCAGTCGGGAGAGACGGCGGATACGCTTGCGGCGCTGCGCTACGCGAAGGCTCAGGGGCAGCGCATTTTCTCGGTCGTCAATGTGCGCACGTCCACGATTGCGCGCGAGAGCGATGTGGTGCTGCCGACGTTGGCGGGACCGGAGATCGGTGTCGCATCGACAAAGGCCTTCACCTGTCAGCTCGCCACGCTTGCGTGCTTTGCGCTGGCGATCGGGCGCGCTCGCGGAACGATTACGCCGGAGTTGGAGCGCGAACTCGTGCAGGCGTTGACCGAGGTGCCGCGGCACATGGTCGGCTTGCTCCGCGAGGAACAGCAATACGAGGAGATGGCGCCTTGGCTGTCGAAGGCCAAGGACGTGCTGTATCTCGGCCGCGGCACCGCTTATCCGATCGCCATGGAAGGCGCGCTGAAGCTCAAGGAGATTTCCTACATCCACGCCGAGGGCTATGCGGCGGGTGAAATGAAGCACGGTCCGATCGCGCTGATCGACGAGAACGTGCCGGTTGTGGTGGTGGCTCCGGACGACGAGCTTTTCGAGAAGACCGTCTCGAACATGCAGGAAGTGGCGGCGCGCGGCGGCCAGATCGTGCTCGTGTCCGACGCCAATTCCGACAAAGTCGGTTGTCGGGTGGCGACGCACCTCAGTGTACCGAGCGTCCACCCGTTCGCGGCGCCGCTGGTCTATGCGCTGCCGATGCAGCTCATCGCCTACCATACCGCGACATTCATGGGCACGGACGTCGACCAGCCGCGAAACCTCGCCAAATCGGTAACCGTGGAATAGGGGGCTGTGGAATAGTCGGGCAGCGGGGGATAAGGGGCGCCATACATTTGCCGAGTGGGCGCGGTTTGTCATAGTTGAGCCAATGATGCGCGAATCGGACCTGGTCGAGGGGGGTCCCGGAGAGATGTGATGCGCTTGAGACTGGGCCTTGGTCCTGTGATGGGCCCCGTGCTGGGTCCGTTGGGAGCCGCACTATTGCTGGCGGTGGCGCTGCCGGTCGCCGATGGCAGCGGCTGGCTGGCCGGGGTACGCACCGCTTCAGCCCAGACCGCGCCGGCGGCCCGCAAGGCGGTGCCGAAGCGGCAGGTCGCTAAATCCCAGAGCAAGGACAAGGCGGCCAGCGCCAAAGGGGCAGGTGCGCCAGCAGACACGGATCGTGCGCTCGACAGCGCCGCCAAATCGCTCGCGGATGGCAATGCCGATGCTGCAATGACGACGCTCGATGGCGTTCTCGCAGCCGGCGGACTGGCCAACAATCACATGGCGCGCGCGCTCTATCTGCGCGGTCTCGCCCATCGCAAGAAGTCGCGGCAGGCTCAAGCTATCGCCGATCTCACCAGTGCTATCTGGGTGAAGGGTGGTCTCACGGACGCAGATCGCGCGGCTGCACTCGCGGCGCGTGGCGAGATCTCTCGCGAGATCGGGGTCGCCGACGCGGGTGTGCCTGCATCGGCAGGACCGTCGGCACCGGCGTCGTCTGCGCCAGCATTGTCTGCGCCGGCCGCTCAACCGCCAGCGGCACCAAGCGGCCTGGTTACGCGCACGCCAGCACCCGGTTCGCCAAGTCTTTCTGAAGGTGGCTTCCCGCGCGTGTCTTCGGCGACACCGCCGCGATCGCCTCCCCCGCCACGGGCGAGCAGCAGTGGTGACGGTGCGGCGCCAGATTCCAGCAAAGCCGTTTCGAGCTGGCAGAGCGGGACAACGGCGATCCCTCGCGATAGAGGCGCCCCGGCCGAGGAGCGGCAGAAGGCGAGCGTCGCGGCGCCGGCTCCTGCTGGACCGCCTTCATCGGGCGGCGGTGTGGGAGAATTTTTCTCCGGCTTGTTCGGTGGGTCACCGGCGTCGTCACCGTCGCAGTCAAAGTCGGCGACCAAGTCGGCCGCGGCACCGGCATGGTCGACGTCGGTCCAGAATCGGACTGCCCGCACGACGGCAGAGAAGCCGCCGGAGAAATCTGCGGCCGTTGTCACGAGTGCCGTGCCACCGTCGACGCGCGGTGCCTATCGGCTGCAGATTGCTGCCGTGCGGAGCCGTAAGGAGGCCGAGGCCGTCGCGGCGCGCGTCCGCAAGGAGCATGGCCGCGTGATCGGCTCGCATAAGCTCGAAGTCGACGAGACCGTGTACGGCAACATGGGCACGTTTTACAGCGTGCGCCTGGGCCCCATTGCGGCAGCGGGCGAGTCGAAAGCCGTATGCGATCTACTGCGCACCAAAGGCTACGACTGCCTCGTGGTCACGCAGTAACCGTTGCCCCTTATCGCGAACCGCCGCGCTGGTTGAGACGGTCCCTCAGTGACCGTAGTGCGCTCGATCCTTGCGCTGGTGCCGCGGCGGGCGGCGGTGATGCCGGGGACTGCCCGGCGGGGGCTTGCGCGTAAGCAGGTTGTTCGCTTGCCAAACGCGGCTTGATCGCCTCGCGCGAAGTGGCATCCGGGCCGCTCATCGGGTAACGGCGCGCGGGCGGCTCCAGAGCGGGCTGGGGTGCGGGCGCCGCTGGAACAGCGCCGGGCGTTGTCAAACCCATCGCGTCGGCGAACATGGCCGTTGCCTGGCTGCCTTCCGCGCCGCTGATCGAATAGCGCCACTTGTCGACGATCTGCTCGAGGAAGCTCGTATCGGTGCTCGGCTGCTGCCACATCGTCGTGAACATCGCCGATGAACTGCGCGGCATGGCGTGTGCCGGAAGGTCGTCGAAGCGGATGCGCACCGGCAGCGTGACGCCGTCACCGAAGGCGATCGCCTCGCGCTGACCGAGCGCGGAGAGGAATTCGAGCAGGCCGGAGCCGGTGTCGGAAATCGCGGACTTGACGATCGCCTGATCGCGGTCGTTCGACATGCGCAGCGCGAAGACGGTGTTGCACTGGGACAGGATCGTCGGATCGATTTCGGCCGGGCGCTGCGTCACGATCGCGAGCGAGGCGCCGTACTTGCGGCCCTCCTTGGCGATCTTCGCGATCGCCCGCTTGCACGGCTCGAAGCCGAGTGCCGAGTTGGCCGGCACGTAGCGATGCGCTTCCTCGCAGACGATGGTCACGGGGACTTTGCCTTCGCCCCACAGGGCGAAATCGAACGTCATCCGGCAGAGCACGGAGACAACGACGTTGACGATCTCGGTCGGCAGTCCCGTCAGCTCGAGGATGGTGATCGGCTTGCCTTCGACGGGCACGCGGAAGATGCGGCCGAGGATCTGCGCCATGCCGTCATAGACGGTCAGCGAGCCGAACATGAAGGCGTAGCGCGGATCGAGCGAGAGCATCTCGATGCGTGTTTTCAGATTGCGGTACGGGGCGACGTCGCGCTTGTTCTCGAGCTTGCCCATGCGCTCGTCGAACAGCGAGGTGAGGTCCGACAGGCGGTAGGGGACGGGCGTGTCGACCGTGAAGCGGCTGGCGTCGATGGCGCGGTTGCGGACGCCCTGGCTGTCCTTGCTGCGGCCGGTGCTGTAGCGGCTCTTGGCGATCGGGATCAGTTCCTGGAGGATCTCGATCTCGTGCTTGCGCTCGGACGGATCGCCGATCACGACTTCGAGCAGTTCCTCGAACGTCAGCAGCCAGAACGGGAGCTGCATGTTGCGCGGCGAGATCACCTCACCCCACTCCGGGAAGGCGGTCGCGTATTCGTTGTGCGGGTCGAGTAGGACGATGTGCGCCTGTGGGTTCTGTTCAAGGATTGCGCGCAGTATGAGCGCCGTCGTGCAGGATTTGCCGGTGCCGGTCGTGCCGAGGACGGCGAAGTGCTTGCCCAGGAGATCATCGACGCGAACCATCGCGGGGATCGAGCTGTCCTGGCGGATGCAGCCGACGCGAACCGAGCGGCTCATGTCTCCACAGAAGGCCTGCTGCAGCTCGACCTTCGAAGCCACCCGCACTCGGTCGCCGAGGCCGGGATAAATGGTGACACCGCGGTTGAAGTAGCCGGACATGTCGTCAGCCGAGCGCCTGAGTTCGCCAACGAGGCCGAGCTCGGCGATCCAGATTTCGCCTTCGCCCTCACGCTGCGCCGGCACCGGCACGCTCAAGGCCGAGACGATGGCAAGTACGATCGTTTCAGCGGTTTCGATCGCCAACAGCGTGCCCATGTCGGGTCGCGACGCGGCGTCCCGGATCGGCCTGCGGGAGTCGTTGTCGAGCAGCACGATGGCTTTCGCGCCGGTGACCGAGACGATGCGACCTATCGATGGATCCGCGCCGGGTGCGGGCTGGGTGTTCGGACTGGACGTCAGTGCCATCTGGTCTGCCTCGGCTCGGATGCTTCAATTCGCGATCGGTTTCAGTGCCCGCCGGATGCGGGGTATCAAATTGCTTCAGGATCTTCCTGGGTCGTTGGCAAACGCACGATCACCTCGGTGCCCTGTCCCTTGGCACTCTTGATGACAATGCTGCCGCCATGGAGGTCGACAAGCGCCTTCGCTATCGGCAACCCGAGGCCCGAGCCTTCGCGCCAGCGCGAGCGGCTGGCGTCGACCTGGCCGAACGGTGCGAGCGCGACGCGGATTTCTTCTTCGGACATGCCGACGCCGGTATCGGCGATCGACACCACGATGTCGCCGCCGGGCTCATGAATGGCGTCGATCTTGATGGTGCCGCCGGACGGCGTGAACTTGACGGCGTTGCCGATGAGGTTGGTGAAGGTCTGGCGCAACTTCTGCTCGTCGCCCGGTAGGATCGGGAGGTCGTTGGCGATGTTGCAGACGAGGTTCAGGCCGGTTTCGGTGATCTGCCTGGAGAAGTGCATCAGGCAATCATCCAGACTGTCGGCGATCTGGACGTCGGACGGATCGAGGATGAAGCTGCCGCTATGAAGCTTCGAGATGTCGAGGATGTTGTTGATCACCGTCAGCAGATGGGTCGCGGCGTCCTGGACGAGCGAGGCGTATTCGACGATGTCGTCGTCGCTGAGTTTGCGGTTCTCGTGCTCGGAGAGCAGCTTGGAGAAGCCGAGCACCGAGTTGAGCGGCGTGCGCAGCTCGTGGCTCATGTTGGAGATGAATTCGGATTTGATCTTGTTGGCGAGCTGGGACTCGATCTTGGCCGCACGCTCCGCGTCACGGGTCCGCCGCCGGAGAACAGCCTCGCTGAGGCTGACCGCGTACGACCCCATAAGGGTGCTCGACTCGCCCACTCCGATAACCGCGTTCAGCATCGCGGACGCCCCTCACCGACCTATGAACGTGTCAACAATATGGGCGAGAGCATAAGCATCGGTTAATAGTGGCAGCATTGGGCGCCTACTGCATACCGGCGCCTTTTTAAAGATTACCGAAGTCTTAACAATGGGTTGGCAGGTAAGCCGCCTGGGGGCCGCTAGGTATGTATTGGGCACACTGCAATGCATTTTACTTGCACGGAGCCCACCATGCCCAAGAAGCGTTTGACCCAAACCAACGTAATGACTCTTCCGACCAAAAGCCTACCCTACCAAGTGTGGGACTACGGCACCGAGGCAGCCCAGGGCCTTGGAGTGCTGGTCTCGCCCAATGGCGTCCGAACCTATCGTGCGATCTACTACTATCCGGGGTCGTCCAAACCACTTGCCATAAAGCTTGGGCGTGTGGGTGAGATGCCCCTCGACACAGCCCGGGAGCGGACGCGTGAGATCCGTGGGCTGGCTCGCCGTGGCCTTGACCCCAAGAAGGGTGACCCGGCCCGATCGAGCAACTTCAAGTCAGCGGTTGAGCACTGGACCGAAAAGGAGCAGGTCGGCCGTAAGCAGGTAAGAAGCTCAGAACAAACCATGAACTTTTTGCTCGGATCTACCCGCGCTTGGCATGCCAGACCGGTTGCTTCTATTCGCAAAGGTGAGATCGAGGAGCTGCTCGACACCAAGCGCGATCAAGCCGCCTATGCTGCCAATCGGCTGCATGCCCATCTCAGCACGTTCTTCAAATGGTGCCTTCGAACCGAGCGTATCCCCATCAACCCAATGGCGGCTATGCCTAGGCCCTGGGACGGTGCCAAGCCACGAGACCGCGAATGGTTCAAAAGCGAAGCGGCTGACAAGGTGGTGCAGGGTCTTTGGAAGTTGGCTGATGAGATCGGCGGTCATGACCAGCGGTTTATCAAGCTGCTTATCATCACGGGCAAGCGTCGGAATGCCATCGAGACCATGGTTTGGGAGCACATAGATCCGACTTGGTGGTGGACCCCGCCGCCGGGCAGCAAATCGAAGCGCTGTCATCCCATACCGCTCCCGAAGCTGGCTCAGCGGCTCCTGGGCAAACACCAGAAGGCTGGACTTGTCGTGGGGCGCTCGAGCCGTGGCCTTCCGCATACTCTGCGAGATGAGCTGGATCTGCCCGACTTCATATTCCACGGCGTCAGGCACATCGTCGAAACCAAGCTCGGGGAATTGAAGGTGCCCTTCCACATCCGCGACCTTTTACTTGATCATGCGCCTATGCGGGGTGCCGGACGGGGATACGACCATCACTCGTACAAGGACGAGATGCTCCAAGCGCTGGAACAATGGAGCAATTACATTGAGGCGCTAATTACGCCAAAGGGTTTGAAGCGCCTGCGGTAGCACGCGCGGTTTCGCTATTTTGTGGACCCCCAGAAAAATCGTAACAATATCTGGTATGGGCCAGCGATTATTAACTATGAAACTTACGGCGTCTGTACAGGATTAGCCAAATCGGACAGAAACCGCGTCCCGGCGCATTGTGCCGGTACGACACTACATTTAATATCCGATCAACCAAAAGAAGCTGGTCGATATTTGACATTGCTCTGGCTTCATCGAAAGGAAGAAGCCCCATGACTAGGAAAAAAATTAAACTGCCACCAATCGAAGTGTTAGACAAGATCGACGCAAAGCAAAAGTGGCGCTTGGGAATGCTGATTGTCGACGGTTTTGGCAAGCACCTGATTCAGAAAAGCGAAGCGCATAGCGGCAAAAAATATAAGGGACGCACTCGCGATGCGCTAATGCTCCGGATGTACCGGGGATCAGACGCTATTGACAGCGGCCTTGAAGAGGCACTGAAGAAGTCCGCCGAAAAGGGTGGCATAAAATTCACCGCCTATCAGCACGTCCCTCTAGCACTTCAGCCATCAATAGATTGGTCAAACCCTGAGATGCATTTTGCAACGTCATCGCATGGTAGGCCGGTAGAAGTGGTCATCCATTTTCTGCGAGCAGACCACTAGTTTGCCTAACGTTTTGGCCCGCGGAAAGTGCTTCTGCGGGCCAACGCGACCATCATACCGAAAGGGCATTCAGCTCTCGTTGCAAGCTTGGACGGCCGGCAAGCATAGTCCTCATGAGCAGGGTCGAATAGAGTCGCTCACTCGAACTGCCTTTTTCCGACAAGTAAATAAGAACGAACGCGACGACGCTGACCTGCTGATCCAGGCTATCAAGGTTTGAAAGCCCGCGCAGTACCGTTTCTGGTGTTGCTTCCTGCAAGATTGACTTGGGATTTTTGGATCGCTTCATATGAGGCCTCCTTGCGTATGGCATTATTGCAAGCATACGTAACCGCCGTTCAGAATGCACAAAAAATAAACCCCCGGTCATCGGGACCGAGGGTTATAAAAGGAGTTTGCCTTCATGACTATCAAACAACTACCACGCCTGAGTCGCTACTACAAACCCAAGCTTGAGCAAGCCTTTGGTCAAGTGCGAATGGCCGAGGCGTTGTATTTTGTGCTGTTTCGCGCCGAAGGCGATGCGATAGTGAAGGCCATCAAGCGCGACGAATACATTCCCCTCTACGAGCATGACCTGCCAGGAATGTCGATCATTGCCGAAATAGCTTATTCGTATTGGGAGACAAATGGAAAGCCGCCAATGGACCTCATCTATGCTCTGGTAGGTACGCCCGAATTGCATGAGGCGGTGCGGGAATTCAAGGCCGTTCGCAATTGCTGCGAGGACGACTGCATTGCGGACGACTTGGCCTTCATCAAACGCTGCGGCAAAAATATCATAAATCGATTTGGAGACGATGACTCGTTCGAAAACATCGACATTGATGAGCCATGCCCCGAAAAGGTGGACGACAAAACGGCTATCGATCGCAGCATCAAATATCTCCTGGCTGAAATCGCAAACGACAGGAGGTATTTGCAAGAGGACCGGCAGGAACGTGGCATCGAACCCTACGAGGACGATGTTCCTAAGCGTCGCAAGAGCTTGATCGAGCGCATCGACGGTGCCGTGATTGAACAGATCAAGGCCCGGTTAAGCAACGGCGAGTGGAGAAGAAGCCCTCAATCGAAAGCTTGGGTTGGCAAGCCCTGTGCCGACGTCCTGAAGATCGACCTTTCTGACGCCCGCAATCGGAGCAAGGTCGACAAGATGGTCAAAGCGTTCATCGAAAAGGGGTTTTTCGAGACCTACGAAGGCAGGGACAGCAAGCGGAACGTCCGCGAATTTGTCCGGCCATCCAGTAGGACCGACGACAAGGTCGCTCTTGAAGACAAGGCACCCGCAAAGGTAACCGACAAGGCGGATTAATTGTCATCCGCCCTGCCTCAATTGCCCCCACTCCGTTGTTGCAAGCGCCCACTGCCACACCGCCCCACCCTTGGGGCACTAACCCCCTAAAGGGGGTTTAGTGATGCCACAGGTGTGGCATGGGGCGGTGCGGCTCAGATGGGCGCTGCAAATTCTAATTTTTAGAAAGCACCCGCGTAGCCGCACTGATCTACCCTTGCCATCCGTAGGCACCGCGAAGCTAACAGGCAGTTATTTGGGAAAGCACGCACTACCCGCACCTTGCCCGATACCGGCGACGCCGGATGCAAAGTGCGTGTTAGTCCTCGAGCCAATACTGCGGTGGCAGGCTGGCCAGGGGCACGGCGGTGCCGTTGGGCATGTAGACTGTCTGGTTCATGTAACAATGTTACATCAGCCTGACCTTGCCGGGCTAGGGGACGCCAGCGATCATTTGGCGCTTAGCACCCCGCCTTGGCTACTACCCTAGCGGCCCACCCCGGCTTACCCCCCAAAATGATCGCTGGCGGCACTGTACGGGGGCAAACAGGGCCTGTTTTTGGGTAGGGGGCTGCTTGCCATTCCATGGCGCGGCTCGTCCCCCTGGTTGAGGGGTTGACTGAGGCTGCTATGGTAAACGGCATACTCAATGCACGTTAGAAGAGGATCGATAATGCCTTCTGCCAAATTGATGGCGCGCGGCGCACTCCAATCCGTCTGCCGATACTTACCGCTCTATTCGGGAGCGGGTCGAATTGCGAACAGTCATTTCTTCAGTGCGGTGGCAGGTGACGATCTGACTCAGACGCGCATCAGTGACGGATCGATGATCATCGTGGATCCTCAGGACATGCTTGGCCGTGTGATCCTTTACTTTGGGGATCAGGACCGGAAGATCAGTTGGGTACTCAGGCAAGTTCTACGGTCAGGCGATCATGTCGTAGACGTCGGTGCGAACATCGGTGCGCTTTCAATCATGGCAGGACGCGCTGTAGGTCCATCAGGTCGAGTTGTCGCCGTCGAGCCGCAACCAGATTTGGTCGAGCGAGTGCGCGCCTCGTGTGCGCTCAACGGCATGACGAACGTCTTCATCCATCAGGTCGGGCTATCAGATACCGACCGCATAGGTGAGTTGAGTGTCCCGGGTCACAACAGCGGCTATGGATCGCTTGTGTTGAAGTACGGACCGGAAGTGTCGGGGCGCACTGTTCCCGTCAGCTTGCGGCACGCGGGCGCGTTCTTGAGTGAAACCGTGGGCGATAAGCGGTTGCGGCTTCTTAAGATCGACGTCGAAGGACACGAGGCCTCGGTCATGCGTGGTGCTCGTGACTGGCTGAAGGAGAACCCCGCCGACTTCGTGCTATTCGAGGTAAGTAGCGGAAAGCCACTCTGGTCCCGAGAGGAAGTGCAAATTTTGCACGATCTCGGATACAGCTTCCTTGGCGTTCCCCATGTCGTATTCAAGATGCGGCTCGTCTCGATAAGCTATGGAGACGATATTGATGCTTTGGATATTCGAGACGTCCTTGCCTACCATAGCGGTGCCAAACTTCCTGATGCGCTGATGGATTTTTGATGCTTGTGTTTGTCATTCCGTTGCGGAACCCAGAAACCTCTCAGGACTGGGAACGGTGCAACTCTCTGTGCCAGCAAACGGTCAGATCGGCGCTTGCACAGACTGACGGCAATGTGCGTGTTATTGTCTCGTGCAAGGATTTCACACCAGAAGTTTCCGACGATCGTCTTGTCATACTGAGGCATCCGTTCAAGACACCGGAGCGTAGTTGGGAGGATCAGCACCGCGACAAGTATCTCAAAATTGGACACGCCCTCGTCGAAGCCCGTAGGCACGCGCCCTGCTACGTCATGAAGATGGATGCCGACGATCTCGTAAGTCGAAACCTTTCTTCGAACGTACATGAGATCGGCCACAAGCCCGGCTACTACATCAATCGCGGCTATCGGTGGACTGAAGGCTCGCGGCTGGTGCGCCCGATCAACAACTTCCACCTCTCCTGCGGTTCGTCGAACATCATCTGGTGCGAGAAGGACGACCTTCCGTCGTCGACGGAAGACGATATGTTTGCCTATCGCATAATGCGGCTGGGCCATAACATCGTTGTGCAAGAGTTCGAGAAGCTCGGGACGCCGCTTGTACCTATCCCGACGCCAAGTGCAATCTACCGGCTATCCCACGGCGAAAACCTGACCTCCCATGTCTCGATGAATGGGCATGTAGGCACGAGACCGAACTGGAAGTTCTGGGTCGGCAATGCGTTGCGACTTTCGGAATTGCGCCCTCTCACACGAACAATGAGGCGTGACTTCTTCGGCACTGCCTAAAGCTTCTGATCTTTCCCTGCTGCTATCGTCGTGATCGCCCACACAGGAGTGGGATCGGCATTGTCATCGCGACTTGCCCGGCCATCGCGGCCTGGTCTTCGGATCAATCCATTCGCCCCCGAACTTGGCCTGGAAGCGCTCTGCGTGCTCACGCTCGGCGAAGCAGAAGACATGGAAATAGACATCGCTTCGATGGAAGCTGTGCCCAAGTCTGCAGAGCGACAAGCCCTCTGACACAATGAAGTAGTGGACAGTGCGATATCGGTGGCCGACGTAGGCGTACTCGGGCAGGGCGACCTGATGCGGCCACCCCGCGTCGATTGCTGATTTTCTGAGTTCGCCTCGGTGTCTTGTCATGGCAGCGAAGGCTAGTCAGCCCGCAGCGGGAGGCAAGAACAAACAAAGAACATGTGGATGAAATCCAGGAGGTGATTGCGCTCGAAAAGTAACGTGATCTGATTGTGTCATGCGAATCATTGTCTACCGATTGCTCGAAGTAATCGGCCTGGTCCTCGGGCTGATCGTGAACGTACCAGTGGTCCTGGGCCTCATCATGGGCGTCGTCGAACTGAAGCCCGGATGGGGGCCATTTTCCAAACCCGGTCCAGTCGTCACCCTGCTTTACGTGTCCATGGTGCTTGGATGGTTCCTCGCGGGCTTCGCCATTTTAAGCTGGACCAAACGTCGGTACGCGATCGGCGTTGGCGCCACTGTCAATCCGCATGAGCAGTGGAAGCACGCCTTCAGGGTCCTGATGTACGTGGTGACGGTCCCGACAACGATATTGTGGATCCTTTTGTGGATCGAACTTCTGGGTTTGCCCAAGTCGGGGCCGGGTTCAGACGGTGTCGACGCATTCCTGGTGGTTGGAAGTGGGCTGACCTTGCTGGGTGCGGGCGAGCTAGTCGCCTACGTCGCTTTAACTGTCGACTGGTTTCTCAATCCGCATCACTACACAGAGCCGCCGTGATTGTTAGGAGCGAAATCATGTCAGACCCCGCACAAATGCATCAAGCTGTTCGACTGATTGCTCTTGAAACGGTACTCGTGCACGTAGCGAAGATTGCGCTAGTCAACGCCGGAGTGGGTGCGTCGGCAATCCAGGCACTTCGAGAAAACACGCGAGCTAAGCTCAATGTGCAAACTTTGCCCGGGCTAAAGCCTGTTTGGTCTGACCACCTATCCTCGGAGCTTGAGGAAGCTGTAGACGACATACTGACCGATATCGAAAATGCAGTAGCAGCGGCATGGAAGCAATTGGGACGCGATCCCGACTCTTGATCCTCAGGTGATACCTCGCGAGCGCGTCGGGGCAGGTCCGCGAGCCGATTCCCGCGTGTGGCAAGGGGACAACTGCGTGTCTATTGATTTCGACAAGGCCATGGCGGAACTTGTTGTGCTTCGCCGGTTCATTGACTTCATAAACAAACAGGTCGGCGTTTACATGGATTGCCTATCTGGCTTCCAAGGCAACAAGGTGCGAATAGAACGTCAAGTTGCCCGCTCCCTGTTTCCGCGCGAGCAGCGCGATGAGGAGGGCCAAAAGATTGTCGTGTGGACTAGCGTCGAAGATCCATCACGTCCCGACGTTATCCACCACCGAACTATCCGATCCGACGAGTTTATCGCGCAGAACACCGAGGGTGCCTTCAACGAGCAGCAAGTGTGTTGGGCCATCATCGTCTTCGTATTCGCTTTGTGGGATGAGGAGATACGCCCGGAGATCGCTCGAATTCGGGGCGTTGAGCCGAATGCAATAAAGCTAGATGCCTTGGGCGATTTGCGCATTCTCCGCAAGGCCGTGGTTCACAATGGTGGTGTGGTGACAAAGAGTGCTCATGCCCAGATGCGTACACTCCAGAACCTAGCCCAACCTGATAAAGTGCTTTCGCCATCCCACGACGACATGCACCGCCTATTCGTGGCACTCAAACAAGCGATCGGTGAAATCATCCTGCACTACTCTGGTCATCTGCCGGGAGCACCGAAGGCAAGCGAAATCAGAGGTATTGCCATACAGGGTGCGCGCGGGCCTGATCGGCCCGACTAGGTGCCCGGCTGATGAGGCTGGAGCTATCGTCGTAACTTGCCCGGCCATTGGGGCCTGGTCTTCGGATCAATCCACTCGCCCCCGAACTGTACTCAGGCAACGCCACTTGATGTGGCCATCGTGCTTGCGAAGTGCTGCAGAGTCCGCTTAAGATTTTCGCGTCAGTTGCGCCTAGATATTGCAGGCGCCTTGTCGAGGCAGGTTTTGCATAGCGAGAGCCATTAGATGAAAACGCTTCTTGCCGCCATTGCTTCTGTGTTGTGTAGTTTCGCTCCGTTGCTGACATTCAGCAACTCCGCCTTTGCGCGCGATTATTTCGTCAAGCAGATTATTGAGCTTCCCAACCCGACGAAAATTCGTGTGAAGGCGGGATGCCTCAAGTGGGTTAAACCTTGGAAGGGCGCTAAGATTTGTAGGGCCCACAAATATGTGACTCACATGCAGCGAAAAAAAGTGTTCATCGCTGCGTCGGGCCCAGACAGCAGTGAGCAAGCCGTTAGGCGGGCTGTGGAAGGAATAGTTGCAGTCTGCGCCGCCGCGGCATCCCAAAAGGCATACGTAGCAGCAGCCGCGGCCAGCGGAGGGTCACCTGCTGCTCAGATGGCCGCTGCCCTACCTGTTCTCGTGGGCACTTTCAAAGTGTGTATCGCTACAGCAGCAAAATCGGCTGTTCCAGTAGCAGGCGCCATAGCAAGACAAGTAAGTATTGGGTTCCGGACGAAGAGCGAAATGAAGCGGCTTTAAATCCACAAGTTGGTTCGCTGGTGGCTCGCAGCGAACATGACAACCTGAACCGTCCCGGTTCTTCGGATGCTGATTGGCTTGATTTAGTCAGCGTCCGTCAGTTGCCGCGTGTCCAGTAGCCAAGCCGCTTGCGTAACCACTGAATGGACCATCCCTCTGGCAGCTCCTCGTAAGCCACGTGATCCGAGACTTGATCACGTTGCTCTGCTGGCAAGCGCCGAAGCCAAAGCGCATAGAGGGCATTGCGACGATCCTGCCAGCTCATGGCTTGCTCCAAATTAACTGGCACATAACGGCGGCATCCACGTTTGCCTGCGTTTGCGTGAGGTTTGCGCCCTGCCGTGCAATGGGCGTGCAAGCTAACGCTCGAGAACCGCTTGCAGCTCTGCGATTGGTATGGTTGGCGGCAACGTGCCAGCCTTCTTCTGTATGCGAAACCAGCGGGTGAGCTTGTTCAACTCGCGGACACTCAACGTTGCGCACCACGCGGCGAACGGGTTGTCGTCGGACGCAACGGCATCGAGGTCTCGTTGGTAGACCACACCTGGATCGGGATCGTCATCGCCGGGACTCCAGCCTTCGACAGCCGAGAGCACCTTGTCCCAATCCACATCTTGCCAGTCTCGGTGCTCGGGGCGAGATCGCATGACGCGCGCAATCGTCGACGAGAGGATCGACCTTTGCATTGCCGTGAGTGCGCCGATCCGGTCCCGGATGTCCTTAGTGAAGACTTGGTTCGTATCCATAGCCACCTCCCTCTGAATGGAACCTTGCATCGCGATGCCGCTCCGCTTGAATTCTCAGCTCATCGAGGACTGCGTCGGTGATGGGGTTGCGATCGAATTGGAGCTGAAGCGGCAGCACGCGACCGAGCAAGCTGCAGAAGCTCTTGGGCTCACGGAGTGCGATGCGCTTCAGATAGCCAACCAACCCCTCTTTGCCCTTGCCATCCTCACCAACGCCTTCAGCCGCGAGCAGGATTGCTTCTTTGAGCGCACGAGTGGTCTTGTTCGGCAGACCCTTTGGTCGACCTGGACCTGGAGGCAGTGGCCGTTTCTTGGAGGTTTGTTTTGGTGGAGTTCTTTTCATTGTTTCATCTCATCGTTTGAAGGGATAGGCGCGCACGTGGTGATTCAAGCAACGTGCGCGCCCATTGCCATGCTGCTGCGTCCGACAGCATGGCGAAGAGTTTGGCGTGGTCCGGGGGAGTGAACGACGCCAGACTCCCAACGTCGCGGCTGATGCGAGTGTGTCAGGGGCAGACAGGCGGCAGGCAGAGACTTGGCCATATCTGTCTGCGCTTTCACGGAGGTGGCCATCCGCATCGAAAGGTCCTGTCCGCCATGTGGCTCGCATCAGCCGCGGTCCTGTTCAGCGCTTGAGGTCGGCGCCGAGCTGATAGAGCTTGAACAAGGTTGGGCGTTCATGCCGCGCCTTCTGCATCGCGACGGTGCGCGAGCAGCCATCACGCTTTTGAATGGCCTGCACCTCACGCGTGAATGAGCTGCCATCCGACTTGGCAACCGACGACTGCCGTGAGGCACCCGAACGCTTGTCGAGGACACGACGCACGGCCATCAGCGCTGCATTCTTGGGGCCGTGGCTTCGGCTGAACTTGTTTGCCAGAGCGGCGACCTCATCGGAGATATCGTCCTCGTCGTCTTCAAGCAGTTCGCCATCCTCGGCAGCCTGTTCCTGAGCCTTCGCACCGGCCTGACGTGACTTGAGGTCCGCGATGCGACGTTCAAGCGCCAGGATGGTGTTGGTCAGTTCAGCGTTGGGCACGTTCTCGTACTCGTCGAGGTTCTCTGCCGCGACATCAGTCACGCTAGACTTGCCCATGGTGGTGATGCGCTTGCCCTTATGTGTATGGACTTTGAGGGCCATCTTCTGAAACGTCTGCTGGGAGTTGAGCATCTTGCATTCCTTTCGTTGGGTTTGCGTTGAGGCTATTGGCGGTGAGACCGGATGCCCTCGGCGGCGGTCTCGGCTTTGGCAGCATCGGCAATGCGCTGCTTCAGGCGAGCGACGAGGCTTGCGTGTGCAGCGACCAGATGCGCGGGAGCCTTGATCACCTGGCGACATAGGTCCCTGACTTGCTGGCCCTGGAGACCGAGTGCCGCGTCTTTGCGCTTCTGCGCGGCCTCGCGGTCGGACATCAGGTTCACGATGAGGTCGGCATCGGGAATGGAGCACAGCAGCCGTGCTTCGTCGGACTTGATCCGGTTGATGAGCTGGTCGGGTGAGTGGAGATCAGCCAGACGGCAGGATCGGTTGGGATCGTTGTTGATGCCCATCCAGACGCGAGCCGCTTCCTGGTCTTCGTGAATGTTGAGCAGGCGCTCAATGTGGCGAACCACATGATCGATGCGCTCGCTCATGACTGCATGGAGCACACGCAAGCGTCGGTCGTAGTCGCGTTTGAAGCCCATCCGATACCGGGCCAGAGGGTCGTCGCCCTGATGCTTCAGCGTGACCAGGGCTTGCTCGATGGTTTCGACTTGGGATGCGAGCGTTGCGCGCTCAGTGTCGATCTCGGCAATGCGTTTCAGGGCGTAGGACTTGCCCGTAGTGGCAGGCAGCGCGAGGCTCGCACGCTCCGCAACGAGAACGCCTAGACGCTGGCGCTTCTCAGCCAATTGCTGCTTGAGATCTTGGGGTGAAGGGATGTCGGGTGCGTCGTTCACGGCAGACGCATTGCGGCCTTTGAGGCGATCCAGCATTAGGTACTCCACTCATCTGAACAACGTCCAATATGAGCGGAAGACGTACATCAGCCTACGGATGAAAGCAAGTTTAGGGCTTGCGACTGGCTTCGCTCGAACTCAGTTCGAGCGTGCGTGACGGAGAGCGTGCTGGCGACTGGCGATCAAGCACGCTCCAGAACAAAGTTCGGCGCCGTGGATTACCTATCCGTGCTCCGCACGCGATGCAGTTCTCGGGTGGTCGCGGTCTGCGTGGTGTTCTGCGTGGACTGTAACTGGGGCGGGCTGGTCGGAATGGAGTGGCCTTCTCGGCAAGGAACGCGGCGTGTCGCTTCTCACGCATGGCCTTTGCCGTGAGCGTGCGCTCGATGTGATTGCGAATGCAGGGTGCAGGCACGCCGAGCTTTCGCAGCTTGCGCTTGAGGCCTTCAATGTCTCTGGGTGTCATGGCTGCTCCAGTGTGCAGAGCAGGAACAATTAAGTCAGGCGGTGGCGGCCTGACAAACCAGGGGTCGGTTTCTTGGCCGGTACAGAGCCGCCAGCGATCATTTTTGACCTGACGCGACCTAGGCTGGCTAGGGTAGTAGCTGGCAAGGTCTGGCAGGCCCAGTTTGATCGCTGGCGTAGAGGCGGTGGAGTCTTCCGCTAAGAGCGTTGAACTCGGCGGTGGCGCCACCGTAAGGCTGGCCTCATCGATTGCCCCCCTCACGGCGTACTTTGACGGCTCCCCGCAGTGCCGGTTTCTCAGCGGGCTTGCGCGACTTGCGCTGGAGCCAGATTTCCAGATCAACCAAACGCCACTTCTGCGCATGGCCGGGGCTGAGACGTAGTGGTTTGGGGAACGTTCCCTTCTTGACCCAGTCTGCCAAGGTCCACGGGCTGATACCAAGCACTTCAGCTACCTGTGTCCGGGTCAGTAACGTGACACGAGCAAGCGCCGGGCTGTCGTCATTGAGCTGATAGGGCCTGTCAGGAGCCTTGGCCCATCTGGCTGCTGCTGCGCGGCGGGCATTGCGACTGGAACTGTTCGGGCTGTGTTTAGGCATGGTCCACCTATGTGTTGGGGTCCGCAGGTATTGCGGGCCTGAGGTGGACATACGGGCGCAGGGGGGATGGCCTTTGCACGGGCCATGCACCGCCCATAGACGCCGACAAATTATTGTGGTGGGCCAGCGGCTTAGATTCTTGCCTATTGTAAGCATCGGTTAATTGCGACGAGCACGGGCCATTTGGTGGGGGGCATGGCTCGTATGTCGGCGGTAACTGTGCTAAAATTCCAGGCAAATGGGCGACTGCCATTGGCAGGCGGTGGTCGCTGCAACATATATCCCGCTATATATCGCCTGACAGCGGGAAGAGGATTGTCGGATGTCGAGTGAGACGGCTGCCCCTTTGAGCGCAGCTTTGGCGACGGGGGCAAAGGGCCTGAGGGGTGGCGACTTGATCGATCCGTTTGGTCGGCACGTCAGCTACCTGCGTGTGTCCGTGACCGACCGCTGCGACTTCCGTTGCGTCTACTGCATGTCCGAGCACATGACCTTCCTGCCCAAGAAGGATCTGTTGACGCTGGAGGAACTGGATCGGCTGTGCTCGGCATTCGTCGATCGAGGCGTGCGCAAGCTGCGCATCACCGGTGGCGAGCCGCTGGTGCGCAAGAACATCATGTGGCTGTTCGAGGCGTTGTCGCGGCATCTCGTGTCGGGCGCACTCGAAGAACTGACGCTGACGACCAATGGTAGCCAGCTCCCGAAATACGCCCAGGCGCTCGCCGACTGCGGAGTCCAGCGGATCAACGTCTCCCTCGACACGCTCGATCCCGCTACCTTTCGCGCCATTACGCGCTGGGGGGACTTCGGCGGAGTCCTCAAGGGCATCGAGGCGGCCGAAAAGGCGGGTTTGAAGGTGAAGATCAATGCCGTGGCGCTCAAGGGCGTCAACGAGCACGAAATCGCCGACCTCGTGCGCTTTGCCCATGGCCGTGGCGCCGACCTGACGCTGATCGAGACCATGCCGCTGGGTGACATCGACGGCGACCGCACCGATCAGTACCTGCCGCTGTCGATCGTGCGGGCGCGGCTGATGGACGAGTTCACGCTGAGCGACATCGCCTATCGGACGGGCGGCCCGGCGCGATACGTCGAGGTCGCCGAGACTGGGGGGCGGATCGGGTTCATTACGCCGATGACCCACAACTTCTGCGAGAGCTGCAACCGGGTGCGCGTCACGTGCACCGGCACACTCTATATGTGTCTCGGACAGGAAGACGCGGCGGACCTGCGGAGCCCGCTCCGGGCCTCCAGCGACGACGCCCTCCTTCAAACCGCCATCGACGAGGCGATCGGGCGCAAGCCCAAAGGTCACGATTTCGTGATCGACCGGCGCACCAGTCGTCCGGCGGTCCAACGGCATATGAGTGTGACCGGCGGCTGAGCCGGAACACGCAGGCGCCGAAGGCGGGGGGAACGACGGGGTGGGCGAGCCGGAAGGGCGGGGGCCGGGCCATGCGCCGGGCAAGGCATCGAGCGCGCCCGTCGCGGCCAACAATCTCAGGGCGATTACGGCTATCACCCTCGCCATGGCGTCGTTCGCCTGTGGCGATACGTTGATGAAGCTGGCGTCCGCGAGCCTGCCGACGAGCCAGCTCCTTTTCATCCGCGGCGGCATCATCTTCACGGTATCGCTGAGCATCGCGTTCTTCACAGGCGCGCTGCGGGAGATCCGCCACGTCTTCGAGCGCGCCATGGTGGGGCGCGTGGTGGGGGATGTCAGTGGCGGCTGGTTCTTCCAGAGCGCGCTCGCCCGCCTGCCTTATGCCGACGTCACGGCGATCGGGCAGCTCAGTCCGATGTTGCTGACGGCGGCTTCGGCGCTGTTTTTTGGGGAGCGGGTTGGCTGGCGGCGGTGGACGGCGACAGTGGTTGGCCTTCTCGGCGTGTTGATCATCATCCGGCCGGGGAGCTCCGCGTTCAACTGGTGGGCTCTGGCGGGGATCGCGTCCGTCATCTGCACGGCACTGCGCGATCTCTCCACGCGAGGCATCAACCGTCGCGTGTCGGCGATCCTGATCATGACACTGTCTGCCGGTGGGGTGACCGTCGCAGCACTCGCTATTGCGCCGTTCTCGAACTGGCAATGGCCCGACCAAGTGTTGATGTTGAAGCTGTGTGGCGCTGCGTTGTTCAGCCTGCTCGGCCAGCTTGGTATCATCATTGCCATGCGTACCGGGGAGGTGTCGGCGGTGGTCCCTTTCCGCTATATGATCATCCTGTTCTCGATCGTCTCGAGCGTACTGGTCTTTGGCCACTGGCCGGATGCGCTCACCTTCCTCGGTATCAGCATCGTGGTATTCGCGGGCCTCTACACGTTCTACCGGGAGCAGAAACTGCGCCGGATGCGATCCTGAAGGCGCCGGTCCGCTTGGGCCGGCTCCCAACAAAGAAACGAATACCGCCGGGAGCGGGCACAAGGAGGCACGAGGTGGGTATCGGGCAGTCGGACGGCGACGCCGTGCGCGCGCCGGCCGTGACGCACGCGGGGGCGGGTGCGCAGTCTGGCGGGCGCAACAATCTGCTGGCGATTGCGGCGGTCATCGGCGCCGGCTTCTGTCTCATTTGCGGAGACGCCTTTCTGCGCAGCCCATCGAGCGAACTGCCTCTGGGCCAGTTGATCGCGGGGCGCAGCGTTGTCGCGTGCGCGTGTCTCTCCCTCGCGGCATGGTGGCAAGGCGTGCTGACGTGGCACCGCGGGCTGAACTCCACGGCGATGGTCGTGCGGATCGTGGCGGAGATCGGTGCGGCGCTGTTGTTCATCGCGGCGATCCTGCGGATGCCGTTCGCGAATGCTGCCGCGATTCTCCAGTTCATTCCGCTTGTCACCACTGTTGCGGCGGCGTGGCTGTTTTCCGAGCGTGTCGGATGGCAGCGCTGGTGCGCCGGCGCGGTCGGGCTCGTTGGCGTGGGGCTGGTCCTGCAGCCGGGCAGCAGCGGTTTTACATGGTGGTCACTGTTGGCGGTGGCCGCGATGCTGTGCATGTCGTTGCGCGATCTTGCGACGACGCGCATCGACCGCAGCGTGCCGGCGCTGTTGATCGGCGCGGTCTCGGCGGCGGGTGTCGCGGTCATGGGCTTCGCGATGATGCCGCTGGCGCCATGGCAAATGCCGTCGGCGCAGGCGGCGGGGCTCGTAACCGCCGGGGGCCTCTTCGTCGCGGCGGGCTTCTACTGCATGGTGCACGCGATGCGCCTCGGCGAGGTCTCGGCGGTGGCGCCGTTTCGCTATGGCACGGTTCTGTGGGCCCTCCTGATCGGCATCGTCGTGTGGGATGAGGTGCCGAACCTCCTCGCGGTGTTCGGGATCGTCATCGTGATCGCGCCGGGACTCGCCATGCTGGCGCGTGAGCGCCGGCTGAGCCAAGCACGTCTTGCGCGGGCGCGCGCATGACGACGATACCCGCAGCGGATCAATCGACGTCCAACCTGCCCGCGATCGCGGCGATGCTGGCGGGACAGGCGACGTTCACGATCAACGATGCCCTGATCAAGCTCGCGGCGGCGGGAATGCCGGGCGGGCAGGCGATCTTCCTGCGCGGCGTGATGGCATTCATGGTCGCATTCACGATTTGCGTGGCGGTCGGCGGCCTGAAATTCTCGACGCTACGCGGGCATGGACGCATCCTGACCTTCCGCAACATCGGCGAGATCGGCTCGACCTTCTTTTACCTGAGCGCGCTCTTTCACCTACCGATCGCGACGACAACCGCGATCCTGCAGTTCATCCCGCTGGCGATCACCGCATCGGCCGCCCTGTTTCTCGCGGAGCCGGTTGGGTGGCGGCGCTGGCTCGCGACCGCGTTTGGTTTTGTCGGCGTCATGCTCATCATCCGGCCGGGCAGCGACTCCTTTAGTGCCTACACGCTGTTGGCACTGGCCGGCGTTTTCTTCTCCGTTCTTCGGGATCTGTCGACGCGACGGATCAGTCGGCAGGTGCCGGCGATCCTGCTGATGACGATCTCGGCGGCGACGGTGACAATCGCGGCAACCGGCTTTGCGCTGTTCGAGACCTGGATCGTACCGCCGCCGAAAAGCCTCGCGCTGCTTGGCGGTGCGGCTGTGTTCCTGCTCGGCGGCTACTATTTCATGGTCGATGCCATGCGCTACGGTGAGGTGGCGGTGGTGTCACCGTTCCGATACTCGGTGATTCTCTGGGCGATCCTGGTCGGTATCGTGATCTGGGGCGAATGGCCCGACGCGATGGCGCTGCTGGGAACGGCGATCGTCACGCTGGCGGGGCTCTACACATTCATGCGCGAGCGCAAGGTGAAGGCGCTCGCCGCGAGGCGCTGATAGGTCAAGGGTCGATAGGCAACAAGGGGTCGCACAATGAAGCATGACACGGAGCGCGACGGTCCCCTCGCGGGCCTCAAGGTCATCGACTGCGCTACGGTGTTCGCGGGGCCGCTGTCCGCCATGGTGTTCGCCGACTTTGGCGCCGATGTCGTCAAGATCGAGCATCCCGACGGCGACGCGCTGCGCAAAATGGGCAAGGCCAAGGACGGTCACGGCTTGTGGTTCAAGGTCACCGGCCGCAACAAGCGCTGCATCACGCTCGATCTCCATGAGGAGGACGGGAAGGCAGCGTTCCTGGCGCTGGTCAAGGATGCCGATGTCCTCATCGAGAACTTCCGGACTGGCACGCTCGAGCGCTGGGGGCTCGGCTGGGACGTGCTTTCCGCACTCAATCCGCGCCTCGTGATGCTGCGTGTCACGGGTTTCGGCCAGACCGGGCCGTACCGGCATCGTGCCGGCTTCGGTACCATAGCGGAGGCTTTCTCCGGATTCGCGCACATTACCGGCGAGGCGAGCGGTCCGCCGACGCTGCCGCCGTTCGGGCTAGCGGACGGCGTTGCCGCCTACCACGGGGCATTCGCGGTCATGTTCGCGATCTACGAGCGCGATGTGCAGGGGAGCGGCAAGGGCCAGGTCATCGACCTGTCGCTCTATGAGCCGCTGTTCGCGCTCCTCGGCGGGCAGCCGTCGACGTACGACCAGCTCGGCTTCATCCAGGGCCGCTCCGGCAACCGGTCGGCGAATAACGCGCCGCGCAATGCCTATGTGACCAAGGATGGACGCTGGGTCGCGCTGTCGGCGGCAGCGCCCAGTATCACCCGGCGCGTCCTCGAACTCACGGGTGGGCCTGGCACGGCCGATGACCCGCGCTTTCGCACCAACGCCGATCGTGTGCGCCACATCGAGGAGGTCGATGGGATCGTCGGCGGCTGGATTGCGCGGCACACGCTGGCGGAAGTGCTGGAGGCATTCGAGAAGGCGGAAGCGGCGATCGGGCCGGTCTATGACATCGCGCAGATCTGCGAAGACCCGCAGTACATCGCGCGCGAGAGCATCACGACGGTAGACGATCCAGATCTCGGCCCGCTCCGGATGCAGAATGTGTTCCCGCGGATGTTGCGCACGCCCGGCCGCGTTCGCCACGCTGGCCCGCGCATGGGCCAGCACCAGCGGGAGGTTCTCGATGAACTCGTGGAAAGCGGAACGCTTTCGGGGGAAGTCGCGGCTCGTCTGCGGGCAAAGGCGACGAGCGAGGATGGCGCGAGTTGAGGCGATTGCCTGTTTGTGGCCCGGCCGCATCACCGTGGCCCGCATGACCTCCGACACCCGCCGGCGTTAACCTTTGATTAACCATTCGGCCTTCATCTTCCATTAACACAAGCGCCGGATTTGCCGGCCGTGTTGCGTAATTTGAAGCTCGCACCTCGGCTGGAGACACGCGATGGCCGCGACGATACTTGATTTTCCGGAGGTGCAAGCCGCACCCCGCGCCCGCAAGACGCGGACCGAGCGGACCTCGGCAGAAGTCGTGCTTTTTCCCGGCGTGCGCTACGAGCGCTGGGCGGACGAGCGGCCGAAGCACGAGGCCCCGCGCGTCGAACGCGACCGGCTTCAGCTTATCGAATAGCCGTTGGCATCTCGGGCACTTGCTGCCCCCTTGCCGCCCGTGGTTCTCCTGTGGCCAGATGCGGTAGTCGAGGTCATGGCAAGGAGACCGATCGATGTCCGATGACGCCGTCGTTGCCCAAGTTGGGCCTTATCAAGTCGAACTCGAAGAGGGGAAGGCCTATCTGTGGTGCCGGTGTGGGCGCTCCAGTCGCCAGCCGTTTTGTGATGCGGCCGGGCACAAGGGAACGTCCTTCCTGCCACTGCGCTTCGTCGCCGAGTCCACCGGCACATTCAACCTGTGCGGCTGCAAGAGCACCGACGACCAGCCATTCTGCGACGGCGCTCATAACATGCTGTGACGCGACGCGTTCCGGCGCGTGTATCTGATGCGGCACGGAATGCCGGGATAATGGCCATTCGCGGCGGAGTTGCACCACAAGCGCGCTTTACACCGGGGCGGCTTGCCCGCAATCCTTCCGTTACGAAGCGCGCAGCACTTTTCCTGCGACGAATGGAGAGGACCGGGTGGAATATTTCCTCCAGCAGATCATCAACGGCGTCACGCTCGGCTCGATCTACGGTCTCATTGCCATCGGCTACACGATGGTCTTCGGCATCATCGGCATGGTCAATTTCGCCCACGGCGACCTGTTCATGGTGTCGACCTTCATTGCACTCATCTTTTTCGTGCTGCTGACGGTGGTGCTCGGCATCGGATCGATCGCGCTGTCGCTGCTGATCGTTCTCTTCGCGGCGATGTTCCTGACGTCGCTGTGGAGTTGGGCGATCGAGCGACTGGCTTATCGGCCGTTGCGCGGATCGTTCCGGCTGGCGCCACTGATCTCGGCGATCGGCATGTCGATCTTCCTCATGAATTTCGTCCAGGTCGCGCAGGGTCCGCGCAACAAGCCGATCGCGCCGATGCTGACCGACGTCATCACGCTGCGGGAGGGCGCCAACTACGCTGTGACGATTTCCTACAAGCAATTGCTGATCATGTTCGTGACGGTGGTGCTGCTGTCGGTGTTCTGGTGGATCGTCCAGCACACGCCGCTCGGCCGCGCACAGCGCGCCTGCGAGCAGGACCGCCGCATGGCCGCGCTGCTCGGCATCAACGTCGACCGCACCATTTCGATCACGTTCGTCATGGGCGGGGCGCTCGCCGCCGTCGCAGGCGTGCTCTACCTGCTCTACTACGGCGTCGTGAACTTCGCCGATGGTTTCGTGCCGGGGATCAAGGCGTTCACCGCAGCAGTGCTCGGGGGGATCGGATCGCTGCCCGGCGCGGTGCTCGGCGGCCTCCTGATCGGGCTGATCGAGGCGCTGTGGTCGGCGTACTTCTCGATCGACTACAAGGATGTCGCGGTGTTCTGCATCCTCGCCATCACGCTCATTTTCATGCCGTCCGGCTTGCTCGGCAGGCCCGAGGTCGAGAAGGTCTGAGCGCCATGGAGAGCAATCGGGCGGATGACGAAAGCCTCGAACGTGGCGGTGGATTTTCCCAGACGATCCTCGCGGCGTCGATGGATGCCAGCAAGACGGCGGTGCTCGCGTTCGGCCTGTGCATCCCCATCGTATTGCTGCGCACCGACCAGGACATCTCCAACGAACTGATCATCGTCACTCGCGTGCAGCTCGTCTCTGGCCTCGTCACGGCCGCGTACATTGCTCGCTTCGTGTGGCTGTTGCTCGCCGAATGGCATCGCTCGCGGCCAGCGCGGGCGCCACGGGCAGTCAGGGCCGATGGCGCGCTCGTCAGTCCCGAAGCCGCGCGTCGCTTTGCGATCGGCGGCCTCATCTTTCTGTTTGCCTACCCGGCGCTGTCGCTGGCGATCGTCGGGCCGGCGGGATCGGTCAAGTGGATCGACAACTTCGGCATTCAGATCTTGATCTACGTGATGTTGGGTTGGGGGCTCAACATCGTCGTCGGGCTCGCGGGATTGCTCGACCTCGGTTACGTCGCGTTCTACGCGGTGGGTGCTTATTCGTACGCGCTGCTCGCGTCCAATGACGTCATCAAGGATGTCATGGCGGAGCTGATCGGGCCGTGGTTCTGGCCCGCGTGGGCGTTCTGGATCGGGCTGCCGGTCGCCGGCATCCTCGCCGCGTTCTGGGGCATCATCCTCGGCTTCCCGGTGCTACGCCTGCGCGGCGACTA
>LNEA01000042.1 GCA_001464855.1 Rhizobiales bacterium Ga0077530 | reverse complement strand
CTGCGGCGTTCAACGTGTTGTGCGGTGCCTCGATTTCTTGGGCCTTGGAAGGAACCAGAAGGACGGAGAAGGCGTTTCTCTAGCCCGGAAGTTCGCCTTCAATTCTCAAATGTCACATCCGCTAGCGACGATTGAGCCTGGGCTCGCCGCACAATTTCATCGGAGCACAATTATGGCCATCGGCAGTGTTGCGCTTGTGAATCTTCTCGTCGTCCTTGCGATCGGCATCATTGTCGGTCTTGCGTTTACGCGATATGCCCGCAGTTGGCTGGCCCGTCTCGGATCGACAACGCGCAGCGATATAACGAGTGCGCTTGTTGGGATCGCGGGTTCGTTCATCGGCTTTCATATCGGCGTTATTATCGGTTTGCTCCCCTCACCGCTGATGCTCTACCTCGCCGCTGTCGTGGGAGCAGGTCTCACGCTCTGGCTGTGGCGGGGACGGTAGCCTGCGCGAAGCGCAGCTGAATTTTCGCACTCGAACGTCCCATCCGCGCGTCCTTGAGCGTGCATTCCGAGACGCAGCCGTTGGTCGCGTGCCGAAGAGCGCGGCTTGAGTACATTCCGAGTCTCGCTCGGTGATGAGCTACGTGCGCCTATAGAGGACAACCTCCGGAGCTGCCTTCCGGAAGGCCGTTGCTAGCGGAGATCCGCGCCATTCCGTGCAATTGCGGGAGCAGATGGCCCGCTTTCTTCACAATCACAAAGGCTAATTGCCGAGCCAAACCTAGGAGCTTCCGGTGGCTGGCCGCTCCGCTCACTTTGACCGCATCACTGCCTATTCCCTCATGATCCTGAAATAGTGTTCTGCATGTTGATAAAGGTTCTCGGCTTCGATCCGATCGCCGGCAGTCAATGCAGCATGGCCCAATGCGAGATAGCGTTCGTGACTCAGCCTGGCATTGCGCAATTTGTCCGATGGGGTTGGTGTTGAGCCCGACCTCGGGGTGCTGTGAGTAGTGGGCTTACTGGTTCTGTCGAGTTGTTTTGTCTTCATTCCTAAATCGGCGCCATGATCCATGGCGACCCCTTCATTATCTTCATCTGTATGGGAGCATTCTTTATCGTGAGCTGGCGCGACGCACGACTATTGCCGGAGCTAGAATTGCGCCGCCTGCTGGAGATTATTTTCAGCGGTCTTGAAGGCATTACTTCAAGGCCCCGTTTCTCCATATGGAAGTGGTTTTGCAACGTCGGCAAACGCGTTCACCAGCCCACGCGCTCGGAAATTCGGACCTGCAGATCAAACATACCCTGACTTTTTCGTCGACGGTATGCTCTCGCTCCGAGGTGTCCTGCCGTTGGTTTCCACGGGTGTTCTGATGTTCGAGGATGTTATTGCCCTCCGATGACGCGGTCGATTCACGACAAGTAACGCTCGCTTCTATCCGGCCCCTTGCTGACTTCCGCCAGCCGAAGTTGGCGCCAAACCTCGTGGAGGCGCCAGCGGCTAGACAGTCAATTGTCTGGAGATGATTGCCTTCGAGCCAGCCTAGTGAGGCTGAACAAGCGCGGCATTCGCCGGCATCCTTTCCATATGGGTATGCGGCACTGAATTATCAAGCAGGTCGCCGAAGGACACGACGCGGCCTATGGCGGTCTGGTAACAATGCGACTCGATCGTCAAAAAGGATCGTCAGAAACAGACGCATGATGGAGCAAGATGCGCAGTTTCGATGGAAACAGCCTCACCGCGCGTTTGTCCGAAGCGACAAAATGGAAGGTCTATGAATGAGCGGCAGTCAAGACGGTAGACCCCAGGTCGTCGAGCCGGTGGTGGGGGGCGAAGTTCTCGACCGGCTAGGGCAGTCGCTTGATCGGCGTATCCAGCAGCAGGAAATCCTGTCCCAGTTGGGGGTGATCGCTTTGCAAGGCGGTACCTTGGACGCACTACTGAAGGACACGGTGCGCTTGGTTGCGGAAGGCTTGCCTGCGGAGTTCTGCAAGGTGCTCGAGTTCGAACCGGAGAACAATTGTTTCACCGTTAGAGCTGGCGTGGGCTGGGAGCCGGATGTAGTCGGCGTTGCGCAGGTCGGGGCCGATCTCGCCTCTCCGGCAGGCTTCGCGCTTAAAACGGGCAAGCCCGTAATCTCAAACCACCTGGAAAACGAGCAGCGGTTTCGAACGCCGGAGCTTTTGGCCCGCTACGATGTGCTGCGGGCGATGAACGTCATTGTGCAAGGGCACGGGACACCGTTTGGCGTCCTTGAAGTCGACAGCCAGTCCGAGGGCGATTTCACCGAGAAAGACATTCCTTTCCTCCAAGGTGCGGCGAATATTTTGGGAATGGCCATTGAGCAGGAGCGAAACCAGCGCCTACTCAACGCTGCGCTGGAGCGGCACCAGGTCCTGCTGAAGGAAATGAACCACCGTATCAAGAACAGCTTGTCGATCGTCATCAGCATGATCCGCCTGCAGGTGAAAGACGCCGGCCCCTCGCCAGTCTCAGAGCAACTTGAAGCCGCCGCACTGCGCATTCACGCCGTGGCCCGTGCGCACGAGCGCCTCTATCAGACTGACGACGTCGAACATCTCGACGCCGGTCGCTATATTGAACAGGTCTGCGGGGATGTGGACGAAAGCGTTGCAAATTGCGCCATTCATGTCGATGCCGAGCGCGACATTCTCATAGCGACCGACCGTGCAATCCCGTTGGCGTTGATGGTCAATGAACTCATCACCAACGCTGCCAAGCATGCTTACGCGTCTCAAACGGGATGCGAGATATGGGTCAGGTTAGCGCGCGACGCCGGAAAAATCACAATGTCTGTCGGCGACCGGGGTATCGGCTTGCCGCCCAATTTTGATATGGCCAAATCCAAAGGCCTTGGCATGCGGCTCGTTAGAGCCTTCACTAAACAGCTGGGAGCGACGATCTCGACCAACTCGAGTGCGAGAGGCACGGAATTCGTCGTCGTTTTTCCTCTCGCGGCCACGTCGTGACTATGAACGATCGCCACTCCTGCGATCGGGGCCATAGCTGTGCCAGGACCTATCACCGTGCGCCCCGTCGCTTGCTGCTTGCACGTGCGTTGTACTCGGCCAGTCGTTCGGCCTTGAGGTCACCCTGAGCGATGGCGGCAAGCACTGCGCAACCCGGCTCGGTATTGTGACCACAATCGCTGAATCGACAGTCCGGTGCTAGTTTTTCGATGTCATCGAAAGCCCCCTCGCACGCGTCGTCAGCATTCCAGGCTTCCAGACCGCGCAGACCTGGTGTGTCGATGATGGCGCCGCCTTGAGGTCGGACGAGCAGCTGGCGAAAGGTTGTCGTATGCCGGCCGCGACCATCGTGGTCTCGAATAGCCTGCGTGGCTTGCACGTCGCGACCAAGCAACTTGTTCGTCAATGTCGATTTGCCAACTCCGGAGGATCCGATCAGAACGACCGTGCGATTGTTCTCGAAATACCGCTCCAGAACCTGGAGGCCATCGCGTGCACGCGCCCCGACGGCGTGAACTGGAACGTCAGTCGGAAATCCTTCGGTTTGACCAATCAATCCGATGACGTCATTGCCGAGATCAGACTTGTTCACCACGATCACCGGAAGGGCGCCACTCTGCTGCACCAGCGCAAGATAGCGGTGTATCCGCGGCATATTGAAGTCACCGCCCTGCGCGGTCACGACGAAGACGACATCGACATTGGCAGCAAGCAGCTGCGGTTCCGGCTTTCCTGATGCCTTGCGAATGACGGCGCTCGTTCGCGGCAGCACCACCTCGATCGTTGCCGGACTTCCACTCTCCGATAGCCGAAGTCCCACAAAGTCGCCGACGCCTGGCAGGTCGGAGCGCTGCTCGATCGAATTGCGCAATCGCCCTGTTGTTCCCGCCGGCAGTTCAGTGGTCCCTGTCGCGACCGTGTAGTGGCTTCGGTGCTCACCGACGACGCGCGCAGGCAGGAGACCATTGGAACCATGGGGCTCAAACATCTCTCGCCACTGGCTATTCCAGCCTAGCGCTTCGAGTGACATCGATCGATCTTGAAAAGCAGCATCCCGCTTCCTTGCTCAATGGCTCGTCTCGGATCCCTGATCGACCGCGCGAAGCTGTCCCGCAACCACCTGAGCCTGCCATTCCGGATCAAGTGCGATACTCAGGATGGTCTGACACTGATCACACAGGAATTGAAGAACGGGAAGCGTTCGCTGCGATGATTCATCACGGGCTCTCAGCGCCTCAACAACGATGTTTGGAGTAGCTTCGCACTTCGGACACTTGCCGATCATAAATTACTCCGGTGTTGTCATGGATCAATTGGAAGGCTCAAACGCCAGTTTTCTTGGCGCCATAGGAGAGTAGCCGCACTGCCACGTTGGCCACGACCGTCGGTTGCGAGCATATCATCATGCGGAATGACTAGGGGCGCAATCTGTTAGGTGGCAAGCCTATCCGCCACGTCAGCCAGAATTTTGCTGAGCTTTGCCTCCTCATAAGGCTTGGCCAGGAATGAGACATCGTCGGGCATCTCGTCAGGTTGAGGTGCAACCTTGCCAGAAGCGATCACGATGATTGTCGGAGGCCACCGCTTTCGAACGTAGCGGGCCAGTTCCAGGCCATCCATCTTTCCCGGCATCTGGACATCTGTGAAGACCACTCTGATCTCCGGATGCCGCTCAACGATAGCAATTGCCTCCGTCGCCGATGAGGCTTCGAATGTCGCGTAGCCAGCATGCTCCAAGGTACTCACAAGGTCCATCCGGATGAGTACCTCGTCCTCAACCACCAGGACCGCCTGCTTTGGGGACATGCTGTTCTCCGTCGTCCTCGACCGTGTTACCTCAACGGCTTTGATGACCAATAGTTTCAACAATTCAAGAATCTCGAGAAGCCGCCGTGACAGTTTTGCCGATTGGAGCTCGCCGTCGGAATCCAGCGTCATGCCTTCGCGATCTGCTAGATCGCCTTCCGCAATTTTCCTTGCTTTGCACTCGCGTTCCTGGGCATTGGCATGTGCCTGCAGCGTGGTCGGTCGAGTTCGTAGGATTATCAGCGTCAGTTGCCGCTCGATCGCGCGAAGGCCGGCACCTGGAACCGTCGACGGTAGGCGCCCGGTGTCATGCCCGTCACCCGCTTGAACAATCGGCGGAAGAAGGCGGGATCCTCGTAGCCGACCTTCCAACTGATCTCATCAGCCGACACGTCCGTACGCTCGAGGCGACGCTTCGCATCCTCGATTCTGAGACGCTGGACATAGTCGATCGGAGAGAAGCCGGTCGCCTCCGTAAATCGGCGCTTGAATGTACGCTCAGCGAGACCCGAGCGCTTCACCATCTCGTCGACCGGACTTGCGACACCGAAGTGTGTCGAGAGCCAGGCCTGGGCCTCCGTGATGCAGGCATCACCGTGGTCTTTCTTGCCCTCGAAAACGATGTAGGGTGCCAGCCCGTCGTGATGCCATTGCAGGGCGAACGTTCGCGCGATGGTCTGCGCCGCGGTTGCACCGACGTGACGCGCAATCAGATAGAGCACGAGATCGTGCCACGTCATCGAAGCACCCGACGTTATCAGTTCCTCCCGTGCTCCCGAAACGACCAGTACGCGCTCGGGACTAAGCGGGACACGTGGGAATGCACGCTCGAACTCTCGTGCGTAGCCCCAGTGGACCGTCGTGTCCTGTCTGTCGAAGAGCCCGGTTTCGGCGAGGAGAAAGATTCCCGAGCACGCCGAACACAGCAATGCGCCGTCGGCGTGCTTGCGCCGCGCCCAATCGACGATCTCGGGGTATCGACCGGTCACCCAACCTCCCGGCTCCAGCAGAACGGATGGAACGATGATGATGTCGGTTTGCTCGACCTCCGAGGCAGCACGACGTGCGTGAACGGGAATGCCACTCGCCAACGTGACGCTGCCGCGCTTCTCTCCGACAATCTCAATGACAAATGGCGGATCGGTAGGAAGTGATGGCTCGAGCGAACCGAGCATGCGGAATGATCCCAGCACGTCGAAAATGCCGCTCAACGTCGAGACGACGGCGTCGGGGATCGCCACAAGGCTGACGTGGAGGGGCGCAGGTCGCTGCATGAGAGGCGTCGTGGCACAAATGGACCGTTCCTGTCCAGTTCCGCACTCCCGGTGAGGGGGAGCAACCATCATTCTCCGTCCATCGTCGGTGCGCCAGACGCCGACCGCCACAAAGGAGAACAAGACGATGGTCGATCAGCAGAAACTCGATGCGCTTGTTGGGCGCCTCATCGGAGAGATCTCAGCCGGATATGGCGGCGTCATGGTCGGTCTCGGTGACAAGCTCGGGCTCTACAAGGCGATGGCCGGCGCGGGTCCATTGAACTCTCAGGAGGTCGCAAACCGCAGCGGCTGCGCGGAACGCTATGTCCGGGAATGGCTCAACTCTCAGGTGGCCGGTGGCTACGTCGACTATCATCCGACCTCGAAAACCTACGAACTGACGCCGGAGCAGGCGACTGTGCTCGCTGACAACCTGAGTCCCGTCTTCCTGCCGTACGCTTGGCAGATCGTCTCGTCCATGTGGGCGGATGAAGCGAAGACGCTTGCCGCGTTCAAATCAGGCAAGGGCGTGAGTTGGGGCGAGCACGATGAGCGGCTTTTTTGCGGGATCGCTGCCTTCTATCGCAACGCCTACAACGCCAGCCTGATCGACACGTGGCTGCCGGCGCTGACCGGCGTCACCGACAGGCTCACGCAGGGCGCTGCGGTCGCCGA
>LNEA01000041.1 GCA_001464855.1 Rhizobiales bacterium Ga0077530 | reverse complement strand
GTTTCGAGGTGGCGAAATCCGATACATACGAGAAACACGACTACGACCTGATCTGCTTCTTCGACTGTTTGCACGACATGGGCCGTCCTGTGGATGCCGTCCGGTATGCAGCCAGCGCTATGGCGAAAGACGGCACGCTCATGTTGGTCGAACCCTTTGCTGGCGATCGCGTCGAGCAGAACATCGGCCCGGTCGGCCGCCTGTACTACGCGGGTTCAACGACGATGTGCTGCGCTCACGCCATATCTGAGAATGGCAGCCACGTGCTCGGGGCGCAGGCAGGTCCGCGTCAGCTCGAGGATGTTCTCAAAGCAGCCGGATTGGGTTGGGTGCGACGGGCAGTGGAGACGCCCTTCAACCTGATCATCGAAGCTCGCCACTGAAGCAGCGAGGGGCGCACGATTATCGCCCCTC
>LNEA01000040.1 GCA_001464855.1 Rhizobiales bacterium Ga0077530 | reverse complement strand
CTTTCGCATCCACTCGACGACGTGACCAATTGGCGCGAGACGCTGCTGCCCTCGGAGTACTCGGCCGAATGGAAGTGGGACGGCATACGGGTGCAGGCCGTCGGTGGTCGCGACAAGCAGGGCCGACATACCGCGATGCTCTACTCGCGTACGGGCGAGGACATCTCGCGCGGTTTTCCGGATCTCTTGGCGGCGATCACATTCGACGGCGCGATCGATGGTGAGCTGCTCGTCCTCCGCGATGGAAGGGTCCAAAGTTTCAACGTCCTGCAGCAACGCCTCAACCGCAAGGCCATCACAGACAAGCTGCTCGCCGATTTTCCAGTACATATCCGCGCCTACGAGCGTTCGGCGATCGACGCGCCAGACTGGAGTCGTTCATCGCGAAGCTCGACGCCGACCGAATCGATCTATCGCCCATTGTTCCATTTGAGAGCTGGGATGAACTCGCGGGCGCCCGCGCCGACCCATCGGCAGCAGGCGCAGCCTTGGATGCGGACGCCGTCGAAGGCATCATGCTGAAGCGGCGCGATAGCGTGTACGTTCCAGGGCGTCCCAAGGGGCCATGGTTCAAATGGAAGCGCGACGCCTTCACCGTTGACGCCGTCATGATGTACGCGCAGCGCGGGCATGGAAAGCGCTCGTCATTCTATTCCGACTATACTTTCGGGGTCTGGCGCCAGGGTGAGGATGGCGCCGATGAGCTCGTGCCGGTTGGTAAGGCGTACTCGGGCATCACGGACGAGGAGCTGGCCTCGCTCGACCAGTTCGTGAGGCGGAATACGGTCAACCGTTTTGGTCCCGTGCGGGAGGTCGTCCATTCGAGCGAGGTGGGCGTGGTATTGGAGATCGCTTTCGAAGGTCTGAACCGTTCGACGCGGCATCGTTCTGGCGTGGCCATGCGCTTTCCGCGCATTCATCGCATCCGTTGGGACAAGCCAACCCGCGATGCCGATCGGCTCGAGCATCTCGAAGCGTTGCTCAGGGAGGACAAAGTCGCGTCCACCGCCGCCGGTGAAACACGCCAACAGGCTCCGCGCCTGCGTCCGAAAACTTGACCCTCGGCGCACCGCCAGCCGGTTGCAGGCAAACTGGGTTAACCGGATAGGCGCGACGGCGCAGGGCGATACCCGCGTTCTGGAAATTAGGAACCCGATTGCAAAGCCGCGCGTTGCGGGTAACGTGTAGGCGCACTTTGGCGCCATCCCTCGTTCCCGAGTACCCGCGTCATGCCCAAGCGAGCACGTGCCTATTGGAAGGGTTTCCTGCGTCTGTCCTTGGTCTCGATCCCGGTCGAGATTTACAATGCAGTGGAATCCAAGGCCGAAATCTCCTTCCGCCAGATCCACAAGCCATCCGGACGTCGGATCAGCTACGAGAAGACCGTCGCTGGCATCGGCAAGATCGAAAACAGCGACATCGTGAAAGGGTATGAGGTCGACACCGACACCTACGTCACGCTCGAGCCGGAAGAGGTCGATGCCGTCAAGCTCGAGAGCAAGAAAACGATCGACGTCGCGCAGTTCGTCGACATGTCCGAGATCGATTGGCGCTATTTCGAGCGCCCCTATTACATCGTACCCGCCGATCCGATTGCCGGCGAGGGCTACACCGTCATCCGCGACGCTATGCGCAAGACGGGCAAAGCCGGCCTCGCTCAGGTGACGATTGGCGGTCGCGAATGGCTGGTGGCGGTCGCGCCGCTCGGCGACGGCCTGGTCATGGTGATGCTCCGTTATGCCGACGAACTCCGTGACGCTGACGACTATTTCGATGACGTCCCGACGGCAAAGCCGGACAAGGAACTGGTGGATCTGGCGGTCGAGTTAATCGGGCGCAAGGCCGCCGCGTTCGACGCTTCCAAGTATCAGGATCATTACGCGACAGCGCTGAAGGCGCTTATCCAGGACAAGCTCAAGGGTCGTCGCATCGTTGCGCACGCGGAAGAGGGCCGACCGAAGGGTGCGAATGTCGTCGATCTCATGGACGCGCTGCGCCGCAACGAAGCGTCGGCCGAAGGCGAAGTCAACGCGCCGCGCCGGCTAGCAGGTGCCCGCGATGGCCCGAAAAAAACTTTCCGAGTATCGCGCGCGGCGGGACTTCACAAAGACCGGCGAGCCGAGCGGCTCGACGGCGATCAAGTCCGCTGAGTATCCACGCTTCGTGATCCAGAAGCATGACGCGACCCGTCTCCACTACGATCTAAGGCTTGAGGTGGATGGCGTTTTCAAATCGTGGGCCGTCACGCGCGGACCCTCGCTGGATCCTCACGACAAGCGGCTTGCCGTTGAGGTTGAGGACCATCCGCTCGAATACGGTGACTTCGAAGGTACGATCCCTAAGGGTGAGTATGGCGGCGGCACCGTTATGTTATGGGACCGCGGGTTCTGGGTGCCGGAGGGGGAGGAATCCGTCCGTAAGATGCTGAGCGACGGCGATCTCAAGTTGACGATCGCCGGCGAGAAGATCAAGGGGAGCTGGGCGCTTGTCCGAATGGCGAATGACAAGTTCGGCGGCAAGCGAACAAACTGGCTGTTGATCAAGCATCGCGATAAATGGGCGCGCGCCGCGGAGTCTGCCGATGTTCTGAAGAAGGATCGGTCGGCTGCATCGGGACGAACAATGGCGCAGATCGCGGCGGGTAAGGGCGCCAGTCCGAGCGGCTTCATGATTGGTGGCCCCGGCTTTAAGTCGGATGCGGTGTGGCATTCAACGGGCACGCAGGACAAAGTCGCCGGGCCCAATAGAGCGCCACGCAAGATCAAGAGCGCGAAATCCATGCCCGCCACGCGATCGCCAAACGAGATACTCGGAATCTCAATCTCGAAGCCCGATAAGCCGCTGTGGCCGGCCGACGGCGATCTGGCGCCGGTCAGCAAGCTCGATCTCGCTCAGTATCTCGCGCGCGTCGGAACGTGGATGCTTCCCCATCTCCAAGGGCGGCCGTGCTCGCTGCTGCGCGCGCCCGACGGCGTCGGCGGCCAGCAGTTCTTTCAACGTCACGTCAAACTGGGCCTCTCCGAAGAAATCCGGGAAGTGAAGATCCCTGGCGATCGCGAGCCTTATCTTCAGATCGACACGGTCGAAGGCCTCGTCGCGATGGCGCAGATGGGGACGCTCGAATTCCATCCCTGGAACAACGCGC
>LNEA01000039.1 GCA_001464855.1 Rhizobiales bacterium Ga0077530 | reverse complement strand
TCTTCATCGCCACGGCTGACAGCGTCCAGCTCGAGAAGTTCATCGCCCATTCCCAGGCGATCACATCATACGCAGCAGGAACGGCTACAGACGTGCTCATTACGCGAGACGCCATTCGGGCACTCAGGCGCTAGGATAATACTGACCACGTTCCAAGCGCCGAATGCCCAACAGCTGCTAGCCGAGTGCACTCGACGGAGTATCAGCTAGGTTTGTCCTTTCGGGGCTCTGTCGTGCAGGCGATCTCAAGACACTATTAAGCACTTTTGGTGCACGAAGGCTGCTGAGCCTGAAATTGACCTTGATGCAAATTAGCCCAGTCTCATGGGGTGACCTGCGCAGGGGTGTAACGGTAGTATTCCAATTGGAGGTGGACGGTGAAAATATCCTACCTTGCCTTGTTGGCCACGATTTGCGCGCTCTGCGTGAGCGGAGGACGGGCAGAAGCGTACATAGGGTACGGCTATCGCGGCAACGAGACCGTTAGGGTCGATCGGTGCTACCGTGGCCTCGCATGGAACTACGCGGTACCGTTCTATATCGTCGGGCCCAACCATCGAAAGAAATGCGTCAAATACCATGGACTGAAAAAGAGCCGTAAGTAATCGGCTCGGAGGCTTTCTGAATGCGCGTACTGATCACCGGGCATCTGGGTTTTATCGGCGCGGTGATGGTTCCGTTAGTGCAGCAAGCGGGACACGACGTCACCGGGCTGGATTGCGGTCTCTATGATGAATGCGACTTTGGTGCCCCGGTTGTACCTATTCGCGAGATTCGTGCCGACATACGTGATGTGGATGCAGACCTCATTCGCGGTTTCGACGCGGTCATCCACCTAGCTGCTTTGTCCAATGACCCGCTGGGCGACGTCGACGCGCAGCTTACTTATGACATCAATCACCTTGCCACTGTGCGACTTGCCAGCCTCGCTCGCGACGCCGGCGTCAGTCGATTTTTGTTCTCATCGTCATGCAGCAACTACGGCGCTGCGGGCGACACAGTGCTGGACGAGGATTCGGCATTCAATCCCGTGACGCCCTATGGTGTTTCGAAGGTCCGGGCCGAAGAGGACCTGCTCAAGCTGGCATCCGATCGATTCTCGCCCGTGCTGCTTCGCAGCGCGACGGCTTATGGCGTTTCCCCACGTTTGCGCAGCGACATCGTCCTGAACAACTTGACGGCGTATGCCGTGGCGATTGGAAAGGTGCTGATCAAGAGCGACGGTACGCCGTGGCGGCCGATTGTGCATGTCGAAGATATCTGCCGGGCCTTTATCGCGGCACTCGAAGCGCCACGCGACGCTGTTCATGCACAGGCCTTCAACGTTGGCCGGCCCGAAGAGAATTTTCGCGTGCGTCAGCTCGCCGAATTCGTCCGCGATGCCGTCCCCGGGTGCGAGCTGCAGTTCGCGGGCGATGCGTCCCCCGACACGCGCAACTATCGGGTTGACTGTTCAAAGATTGCTCAGATTTTGCCGGCCTTCAAGCCGCGGTGGAACGCCCGCAAGGGTGCAGCGGAGCTCTACGAGGCCTATAAAAAACACGGTATCTCCGTCGAAGATATCGAGGGTCACCGTTATCGCCGCATCGGAGAGATTAAACGGCTGCTCTCATCCGGAAAGCTGGACGGGGCGCTGCGCTGGAAGGCCTGAGTGAACCGAGCCGAGCCCGCATCGTGGATCTGATCGTAAGGCCGCGGTTGGGTCACCCTAATGGGAGAGGGGCCCCATCGTGCCAGAAACACGGGCGTTCAAATCATGAGATTGCCGCGTCGTCCCCAACCCGTGCCGATCGGGAGACTCGTAGCATTTTTGCCGCTCCGCGTGCCCTGTAAGAAGGTGACCATCCGCTAGTGCTACGGCAGGCAAAACATCGAATAAAACAGGCGTTCGGGCCCGCCGTGAGAGGTTTCCTATCTCGTGGACAACCACTCTCGCCGGCACACTGGGGGTTGACGGTGTTGCCTGGGGGAGATCTTGCCTCGGGCGGCGTCAGCCTTGCCTCATTGCGACAGAAGTGGGGGTCGCCACTTCACGTCGTGCTGGCAGAACAGTTGCGTCGCAATGTGCGCGAATTTCTCGCCATAAATGAGGGTGGCCGCATACGGGGAGAAGTATTCTATTCGTACAAAAGCAATCCCATCCCCGGTGTGCTGCGTGTTCTTCATGATCTCGGCATCGGAGCGGAGGTTATCTCTGAATACGAACTCTGGCTCGCGCTGAAACTCGGTGTCCCGGCTGACCGCATTGTCTTCAATGGGCCGGCGAAATCTCTAGCTTCCGTGCGCAACGCCGTGGCGCGGGATATCCTGCTGCTCAATATCAATCATCGAGAAGAGATCGATGTGGTCGTATCGGTTGCGCGCGAGCTCAATAAGCGTCCCAGCATCGGCATACGCGTCGCGACGTCGGGGGGGTGGATGGGACAATTTGGACTTCCCGCAGGCACCGGCGAAGCGTTCGCGGCCCTGAAGGAAGTTCATGAGTCTGGCGTCCTGGAGCTTGCAGCCATTCACTGCCACGTCGGCGGCATGGTGCGATCACAGCAGCACGTTCAGAGCTACGTCGGCGAGGTCTTGGCACTCGCTGATAGAGTCAAAACCGAATTGGGGGTCGAGCTGGCCATCCTTGATTTCGGCGGCAGTCTCGCAACGCCCACCGTGACGAACATCACCGATTTCGACCGCAAGGTCGCCATGGCGTTCCAGGCGCCGCTCCCTGTTCCTCAGCCGGATGCATCACTTGGAA
>LNEA01000038.1 GCA_001464855.1 Rhizobiales bacterium Ga0077530 | reverse complement strand
CTACGTTACAAACGAGACCCACCCGGCGACCGTTAAGGTTATTAGACGCTTAGTGTTAATCCCCCGTTACCAACGTGATCACGTTGGACAAATGAACAGTCGCTAATGTTTGCGGCGCGAGTTGGGGCGGCAGGGGGAGGAAATGTGGCGAGAGTGACGAGCGTGAGGAGCGGATTCAGCCCCGATCAATGCCGCGTCTGATCCGGTCTCTCAGCAATGATGCGCTCGGCAGCGCAGGCGAGGATCGCCTTGAACTCTTCGATCTGCTCGGGCGAGGCCCCGAGGCCAGCCAAGTGTGGAGCAGAGAGTGCTATGCCGCGTAGGTACTCTCGAAGCTGGTCTTCGAGGTCGCCTGTGACGAACACATCGTAGTCCAGGATTGGAGCGCAGTCGTAAATTCGCTCCTTTGGGATCAACCTCGACCGCGACGGATACCGACTATGCATCCCCTCGGGCATGACGATCGGCACGTAGCGCAACTTGCACTCCAGCGTGGAGAGGCGGGATGCCCCAAAAGCTGCGTTGAGAAATGGTTCGACGCAGCGCCGGACGCTGGTCAATGCGGGATAGGCAGGTCGATGTACTTCCGCAGCCGCCCACAATTCCATGTCACCGTCGCAATCAATTGTGCTCGCTCTATCCCCGCTACAACTATCGACCGCGCGTGATCTCGATACCGACGCTGCGGCAGCCGGGGACGATGTCGGGTTTTTCCAGCCGGACCATGGTGCGGACAACGCGCGGATCCGCGAGCGCCGCCGTAGCTATCCGCTCGGCCAGCGTCTCGATCAGGTTGGTATGCCCGGTTTCGACGATTGCGCGGACATTGGCGACGACCGCCCCATAGTCGAGAACGGCGCTGAGAGCGTCGGAGTGCCCGTCGTAATCGTCGATGACCCATAGGTCGAGCGAGACGACGAGGCGCTGCTCGTAGCGCTTTTCCATCTCGAAGACGCCGACTGACGCCATCAGCTCGAGGTCGCGTACGAAGACCCGTCGAAGTGGTTTGTCCTCCGCCACTTCAGCAGGAGGTGCCTGAGCTGTGGATTTGAGCGGCCCCTTCTGCGCCGGTGCCTCATGAGGTGGCGTCCAGACGAGGTGTTGCCCGGCGTCGAGGGCGATCATCTGCCCGGTCATCGAGGGGGCTGCCAGTATGAAGCGCACGGCGGCGGCGATTTCGGCCGGGGGGGTCGCGCGTTCGAGAAGGGTGCCGGCAACTTCCTCGGCGAATTCGGCGGGCGTCTGGTGGATATTGGCGAGCACCGGCCCCGGACCTATGGCGTTGACCCTGATCCGTGGCGCGAGGGCCTGTGCCAGCGTTTGCGTGGCTGTGTAGAGACCCGC
>LNEA01000037.1 GCA_001464855.1 Rhizobiales bacterium Ga0077530 | reverse complement strand
CGGAGTTCGCAGCCATGCAGACCGGCCTCTTCGAAACGCTGTGGGCGGTGGCGCGCCCCGCCGCTGCTGGGGTGAAACGTCCCGGCCGTGGCAAGATCATCGATCTGCACCGAAAGAAATGACCAACTTTTAGTCTGGAACAGTCGTATGCCGCTGAGTTACCCACGCTTCAAGGCTGCAGCCTGTCACATCTCATCCGTATTTCTCGATAGCGCCGGAACTGTCGAGAAAGGCATATCGTTCATCCGCGAAGCCGCTGCTAAGGGCGCAGCCCTGGTGGCGTTCCCGGAGAGTTTCGTGCCCGGCTTTCCGGTATGGGCGGCGTTGCGCGCGCCGATCGAGAATCACGATTTTTTCCGTGCCCTCGCTATGCAATCCGTGCGACGAGACGGCGAGGAAGTAGCACGGCTGGCCGCGGCGGCCCGCGAACATGGCGTCTATGTCTCGGTCGGCATCAGCGAAGGCACGGATGCCAGCGTCGGATGCCTGTGGAACTCAAACCTTCTGATCGGACCAGACGGCAGTATTCTCAACCATCACCGCAAGCTCGTTCCGACGTTTTATGAAAAGCTTATCTGGGCAAACGGCGACGCGCGAGGATTGCGCGTTACGCCGACCGAGATCGGCCGTATCGGCGCGCTGATCTGCGGCGAAAACACGAATCCGTTGTCACGCTACGCGCTGATGGCCGAGGGCGAGCAAGTACACGTCTCCACCTATCCGCCGCTGTGGCCAACGCGTCCGCCGTCTGACAACAATGCCTATGACTTGCGACGCGCGATCGAGATCCGCGCCGGTGCGCATGCTTTCGAGGCCAAGGTCTTCAATATCGTTTCGTCAGCCTTCGCCGATGAAGCGCTGATCGCGGCGGTCTCGAAAAACGACAAGACCATCCGCGAGATTATCGAACGATCGCCAAAGAGCGTCTCAATGATCCTCGATCCGACCGGCACGGTAATCAGCCCTGTGCTCAGCGGTGAGGAAGGGATTGTCTACGCGGATATCGACACGTCTCAATCGGTCGAGCCGAAGCAGTTCCACGACGTTGTCGGTTACTACAATCGTTTCGATATCTTCGACTTGAAGATTGATCGTACGGCTCGGGAGCCGGCGCGCTTCATCGAAGCCGCCGAGATCGCGACTACACCAGACGGTGACGACAACCGGTCCAATGGCCATGCACATAGGGGGACATCATGAGTGACTCTCGGCGACATCAGATTGGCCTCATTCTGTTTCCGCGGCTCACTCAACTCGACCTCACGGGCCCATTCGAGGTGCTCGCGCGTCTGCCGAATGCGGACGTGCATTTGCTTTGGAAAGATCTGGAGCCTGTCGTCAGTGACGTCGGCCTTCGGATCTTGCC
>LNEA01000036.1 GCA_001464855.1 Rhizobiales bacterium Ga0077530 | reverse complement strand
TCGCGAAATCCTCCGGCGCCATAGCGTCGGTGACGGCGAACTGCGGCGTGATGAAAACGGGCGACTTCATGATGGGCTCCCCCAGCGCTGTGGCGATGGACGAAATGCCCGTTGCGCCGTTCCCTCAATGTCGCCGCATCGGCAGCGCTGAACAAGGGGATATGTTGCGTGAAATAGAAAAAAATACTATGACTACGCCGTTGCGGTCAGAATTGGTGCGAATGAAACGCGTAGTCTGGCCAATAGAGCAAATTTTTTCTCCTGGAGCGCTCAGCGTGGAACTCGACGCGATGGACCTCAAAATTCTCGCCCTGCTCCAGGCTGATGCAACCATGCCCATTGCCGAAATCGGCAAGGCTGTAGGGCTCTCGACGACACCGTGCTGGCGGCGCATTCAGAAGCTGGATGAGGCTGGTGTGATCCGCGCCCGTGTCGCGATCCTCGATCCTGCCAAGGTCAACGTCGGCGTGACCGTGTTCGTGTCGATCAAGACCGACCAGCATAGCGTCGAGTGGCTGGAGCGCTTCCACGGCGCGGTGGCGGACCTGCCGGAAATCGCTGAGTTCTACCGGATGTCCGGCGAAATCGACTATCTGATGCGGGTCGTGGTGCCGGACATCGCCGCCTACGACGCCTTCTACAAAAAGCTGATATCGCGCATCGACGTGTCGAAGATCTCGTCGGCCTTCGCGATGGAGCAGATAAAATACACAACCGCGCTACCGCTGTCGTTCGCACTCGCCGGCAAGGAGAGAGGACGCGGTTGAGGTTGCACGGCGCGTCAGTTGTTTTCTGACGGTTTTGCGTCGACGTCCGCCGCCGCGGCAGCGCGCGAGAAACGGATCGTCACGCGCACCCCTTTGCCCGGCTCAGACTGGATGCTGACATCGGCCTTGGCGTTCTGGCGCAGGGAATTGATGATCAAGCCGCTGAGTTTGCCGGGTTTTGGCCATTCCATGCCTGGGGGCAGTCCGACACCGTCGTCGGCGACGATGACGCGACAGCCATGGTCATCGACGAGGCTATGCACCGTGATCGTGCCGCCGTCCCTGTCCTTGAAGCCATGCTTGAAAGAATTTGTGAGGAGCTCGTTCACCACCAGTCCGGTCGGCATCGCGACGTTGATGGAAACCGGCCACGTGTCGACCTTGAGATCGAGGCGAATGCCTTCGACGCCGTG
>LNEA01000035.1 GCA_001464855.1 Rhizobiales bacterium Ga0077530 | reverse complement strand
AAGGACCGCAAGCTGCCTGTGGATCGCCTGCGCAGCGCGCTGATCAGCCTCGACGAGGTGAACGAAGGCTTCGATCGACTCGCCGATGCGGCGGTGGTTCGCCAGATGATCGTATTCGACTGAAGGATCGCATGACCCCGCGCATCAGAAAACTTGTCGGCACGGTGCTGCTGCTGGTCGTGCTGGCGATTTATTCATTGCTGGTGGCGGTGGCGGCGTCTGCCGTGCTGACCGGCACCAACAAGGTCGTCGAAATGCTTTTTTACGCGATCGCCGGCATCGCCTGGGTCCTGCCGGCTGGCGTCTTGATCCGCTGGATGTATGCGTCGCCTAAGGAGGCGCAATGACTAAGCCTGTCAGGCGACCGCGTCGGCCGGCGCGCCGCGCGGATTGAATCGCCCGGCAAATTTCCGCAATGCGTATGGCGCGCCTGAAAGCATCACCTTGACGTAGCGCGGCTTCTGCAGATCGCCGCTGAGCGCGATCCGCGGTAGCGCCGCCAGTGCCAACCCATGATCCGGCCGGATCAGGCCGCCATGCGCCGTGACGGCCGTTCCGATGCCGGCCTCCGCGACGAGTTCGAATTCGCGCGGCCCCACGCTGCCGTCATAGCCATGCGGGAAGCTGAAATGCCGGCACGGTTGGCCGATCTCACGTTCGACCCGCGCGACGCTCTGCACGATCTCGAAACGCGACTCCGCGTACGAGAGTTGGCTGAGCGGCGTATGACTGAGCGAGTGTGCGCCGATCGTCACCAGCGGATCGCGCGCGAGGTCGCGAATCTCGTCCCAGCTCATGATGAGTTCGCTGCATAACCTGCTCACGTCCAGACCGTGGGTCTGGCACAAGTCAGCGACGACACCGCGCGCCTCGACCTCGGACAACTGCTGAAGCCAGCGGTAGATCGAGCGATAGGCGCGCGTCTTCTCTCCAGGTCGCCGGCATGAGAAGCGCTTCATATCGCCGGCGATCTTCACCTCGATCGCATCGATCTGGCGTAAGAGCTGCTCCAACGCCAACCACCACAGATCACCGCGACCATCCGCGAAGTCACTCGCGACGTAGACCGCGAACGGCAACCCGCGGCGCTGAAAGATCGGGTAGGCGTGATGGAGCGTGTCGCGATACCCATCGTCGAAGGTGAAGCAAACAAACGGATGGTCCAGTTCGCCTTCGCGCAGTCGCGCGCGCGCGTCGTCCAGCGAAATGATGTCGAAGCCGCGTGCGATCACGAGGCGGATGACCCGGTCGAGGAATTCGGGCGTCACCTCGAGATGGCGGTTCGGCGCGAATGCGAGCGGCGTCGCCGGCAGCACGTGATGCAGCATGAAGACGGCGCCGGTGCCGCGCGTGAGTGGCCTGAGCAGATTGTCGATGCCGGAAAAATGCAGCGCCGAAAGGGATGCCTTCAGGATGCCGGAACCACGCCTGCCCATCGCCTTCAGAGCCCCGCTCGCACGATCGCCGGATCGCGACCATCGCGTCATGCTGGGCAGGCGGAATGGCGAAGTAAAGCGGCGCGGCGCAGCTATCCCCTGATGAATCTACCCGACGTGATGGCCGGTCCACGTCGCATCGGCGCGCGCGAGAAAATCCATGACCGCGAGAATGCTCGCCTGATCGCGCAGCAGCGGCGCGTGCCCCTGCCCGGCGACCGTCAGCAACGTCAGATCGGGATGCTCGCGCTGCATGCGCTGTGCTGTCGCTACACTCAGGATGTCCGACATCTCGCCCCGCAGCACCATTGCGGGAATGCGCGACAGCGCCTTGAACTGCGCCCACAGCTCGGGGAGTGGGCCATCGAGGACCGAGGCCGACTTGTTCAGTTCCTGATCGTAGCCGTGGGCGGGGCGGCCATCCTCGTCGGTGTAGAACTGCCGCGCGATGCTCTCCCACATTTGAGCGGGAATCGCGGGAAATTGCCGCTGGTTCATCGAACGCACCAACTCCCCAGCCTCCTGCCAGGTTGCCGGTAGCGGAACCCTCCCGACGTAGCTGATGATCCGCAGCAGCCCTTCGCGCTCGATCAGCGGTCCGATGTCGGCCGCTGCCATGATCATTGCCAGGATACCGCCGCGGGAAGTCCCGATAATCGCGGCGTCGGCTAGGCCCGCGATCGTCATGAAGTCGAGCACGTCGAGGAGCTCGTTGAGCACCTGATAGTTGCGCCAGTCCGGGTCATAAGCGGAGCGACCACGCCCCCGGTAGTCGACCGCGTAGACATCGCGGGGACGCGATTGCGCGGGGCTCGACAGCACACTCGCGATGTCGTGGAAATCGCGGCTGTTGCGCGTGAGGCCGGCGAGGCAAACGACAGGACGTAGCCGCGACCCGGGCGCCGGATAGTGGCGCGCATAGAGGCGCAGGCCGTCGCGTGCGGTATAGAAAATATCGCGCCAGTTCTGCCGCTCCGGAATGGGCGGCAGCCCGGTCGCCGACAGGCCGATGTCGCGCGTCGAGAGCGCCGGACGGGACGAGGACTGCATCATGTCTCCCTCGCTTGACCAATCCGCCACGGCATTCAGGCCATCACGCGGTCAGGCGTTCCATCTCGGTGACGATCGCCTTGCCCATTTCTGTCGTGCCGACGCTGCGCGTGTTCGGCTGCGCGATGTCCGCCGTGCGGAGGCCCTGGCCGAGCGTATTGGCGATCGCCCTGTCGATCAGGTCCGCTTCCTTGACCATGTCGCACGAGTAGCGCAGCGCCATGCCGAACGATGCCATCTGTGCGATCGGATTGGCGATGCCCTTGCCGGCGATGTCGGGCGCCGAGCCGTGGATTGGTTCATAGAGCGCCTTGCGCATGCCGGTTTTGGGATCCGGTGCGCCGAGCGAGGCGGAGGGCAGCATCCCCAGCGATCCCGCAAGCATCGCCGCTTCATCCGACAGCATGTCGCCGAACAGGTTGTCGCACACGATCACGTCGAACTGCTTGGGGTTGCGCACGAGCTGCATCGCGCAGGCATCCGCGAGGATGTGGTGCAGCTCGACGTCCTTGAACTCGGCTGCGTGGACCGCCGTCACGACCTGGTTCCACAGCACGCCCGTCTTCATGACGTTGCGCTTCTCGGCGGAATGGACCTTGTTGCCGCGCTTGCGCGCGAGGTCGAAGGCGACGCGCGCAATGCGCTCGATCTCGTAGGTCGAGTAGACGGTCGTGTCGACGGCGCGCTTCTGGCCGTTCTCGAGTGTCACGATCTCTTTCGGCTCACCGAAGTAGGTTCCGCCGGTCAGCTCGCGCAGGATCAGGATGTCGAGACCTTCGACCAGCTCGCGCTTCAAGCTCGAGGCCTCGGCGAGCGCCGGATAGCAGATCGCCGGCCGCAGGTTGGCGAACAGGTCGAGTTCCTTGCGCAGCCGCAGCAGGCCGGCCTCGGGGCGGATTTCGTAGGCGACCTTGTCCCACTTCGGACCGCCGACCGAGCCGAAGATGATCGCGTCGGCGGCTCTGGCCTTGGCCAGCACTTCCTCGGTCAGCGGCGTGCCGTGCTTGTCGATCGAGCAGCCACCGCACAACGCCTGCTCGGTCCTGAACTCGGCCTTGGATTTCTTGGCCAGGAACGAGACGAGGCGGTCGACTTCGGCCATCACCTCGGGGCCGATGCCGTCGCCGGGAAGCAGGAGCAGATTGTGGGTTGCCATGGAACGCCGCCGTGGTTGTCATGATGCTGAAAGGGATCGGCGTAGTGCTAGACCGGTGGACGGCGGGATGCAAGGTTGGACACGCTTTCCGCTCAAGGGGTGCCGTCTTGGACGCGATTTCAGGCTTTCTGGTCGTCCGTAAACCAGAGCATGCCAATGGCATGAACTTCGAACCCAATCTGAAGATTGGCGATCTATTGTATCGGGGGATCGACCGGCTCTCGTGGGAAGACCTTTCGCTATCCTACTTCCGAGGAGACCTGCCCACTTCACTTGCTACAATCTGGCAAGAGCTGGAGCAGAGCGGAAGGAAACTTTGGGGCCTGAAAGTGCTCAAAAGCTATCCAGATGCTGTCCGCGTATGGGAGTACTGGCAAAACGAGAACGAGATATTAGCGATACGGGATTTGAATTCTGATATCAGCGCCGGCTCGCGGATCAGTCTCAGCTATCTCGGCGTCGATTGTGTCGTACTCGGCGAATGGTCGGTCCTGCTGAATGGGCCGTATGCGCGTCCAGAGCACTTCAGCGAAATCGTGAATCGCTTGAACAGCAACGGCCTGCTTGATTCTGAGAACGACAGCGCAGCACTGTTCAAGCGCTACGAAGAATTAGCCAGGTCCGAAGTCGTCGAGCCTATCATGAGCGGCGCGAGACCGACGCATATACGGGTCTTCTCAGTGGCGTCTGCCGGATGAAAGGTGCGCGCCCCTCACCCCTTCGGTTCCACTGGATCGAGCAGGCGGTGCATGTGGACGATGAAGTAGCGCATCTG
>LNEA01000034.1 GCA_001464855.1 Rhizobiales bacterium Ga0077530 | reverse complement strand
AACGCCCACCGTGACGAACATCACCGATTTCGACCGCAAGGTCGCCATGGCGTTCCAGGCGCCGCTCCCTGTTCCTCAGCCGGATGCATCACTTGGAATCCCGGAGTATGTGCGATGCGTCGTCGAGCAGGTGGAAAACCATTACGCTGCACAGAAGCGCCCCTGTCCGCGGATTTTTTTTGAGCCGGGGCGCGCAATGACTGGCAACACACAAGTGCTCGTCGCCAGCGTGCTCTCGCTAAAAGCTGGAGAACCGAAGCCGGGCTGGGCAATTCTGGATGCTGGGATCAATCTCGCAGAATCCGCTCGATCTGAGTTTCATCAGATTTTTCCCGCGAGCCGGATGCACGAGCCTCGCTCTTGTCAGTACCGACTGGCGGGGCCGATCTGCAGCCCTGGCGACGTGATCTCGTGGTCTGCGTCGCTGCCGGAGCTGGCTGCGGGAGATGCACTTGCCATCATGGACGCCGGTGCCTATTTTGTGCCATTCGCAACTTCGTTCTCGTTTCCCCAGCCGGCTGTTGTGATGCTGGACGGTGCGGTAGTCAAATTGCTGCGTCGTGCGGAAAGTTTCGAGGACATCATCGCTCTTGATGAATTCGATTGTCGCCCTCCCGACTAGTCGCTGGCCCGGCCCCGATTTACCTTGCTGTCAGAACCATTGAGAAACGACCTAGTAAGGGGGCTCCGAATACGCTTCTGCTTTCCCCCAACGTCGCTGGGATCTCCCGGGAGAAGAAAGTCTGAGCTGAATTAAGATTGGCACGGCTTGACAGGGACTGGAATTGGCAATCGATGGCGAGCCGGAAGTGCCTAGCAGTCACTGCGATGAGAAAGGTTGCGGCGATCCCTAATAGCGTGCCGAAACATCCGCCCGATGAGAAGCGGGTTCCTATGGTGCTCTGCAACGCCGGTTATTATGGCACGCTGGCCGCCATGAGATCTCTGGGGCGCATTGGTGTGCCGATCGTGACGGTGGACACGGGCATCCTCAGCCCGGGCGGGTATTCGCGTCTGCCGATTGGTCGGAATGGCTTCTCGCGATTGGCCGCGATGGGCCTCGCCGGGCCATTTATGCCACGAGCGACACCGTTTCTTATGCGCTGGCGGAGCGCCGCGAAGAGTTCAGCTCTGTGTTTGACCTGTACCAACCAGATCTCAACACGATGATGAGCATTCTCGACAAGGGATTGCTGCACAAACATGCTCAAGCGGTTGGAATGGACACCGCGGAGACATGGCTGCCCGAAACGGCGGATGAGGCCGAAAAAATTGTTCGCGAAGTCGGCGGAAGGCTTGTTGTCAAGCCACGTTCCCAGCTCTCCGTTCGCAGCGGCGCAAAAGGCCTTCTGATAGATGCATCCGGAACAAACGGGCGGGCCGTCTACGACGATCTATTGAAGCAAGTCGGACACGGCAATCGTTTTGTAAAGCGGTTTCCTGAAGCGACGATGCCGATGCTGCAGCGGTATCATCCTGAGGCGATGAAGCAGATCTATTCATTGTCCGGCTTCCGCGACGCTTCAGGCGAACACGTCGTCATGCGCGCTGCCATCAAAATACTTCAACGACCTCGCGAACTGGGCGTCGGGCTATGCTTTGATGAGGCCGAAGTCATTCCCGCACTTGCCGAGCAAACAGTCCGGCTATGCGAGCGCATTGGATACTACGGAGCCTTTGAGCTCGAATTCATTGTCGTGGACGGCCGAATGTTGCTGATCGATTTCAACGGCCGCCTCTACAATCAACTTGCGTATGACATCGCGCGCGGCATGGATTTGCCGAGGATGGTCTACGCTGGCGCCACTCGGCAGCCCGAAGAGCTGGCCCGATTGGTTCAAGCGGGATCGCGTTGCAGCGGGAGCGTTCCAAGGATTTTCTGTAATAGCTTTGGGCTGTCTCTCATGATTGCTGCGCAGCGCATCTTCAGAACGATGTCACTTGAAGAAGCAAACCGCTGGCGCCGATGGCGGAAGGACGCTGACGAACGTTGCGTAGATTCCATTCGTGATGCTGACGATCCAGTTCCAGCTCTCGTCGACGGAGCTGGCCAAGTGTGGAAGTCCATCCGTTATTCTCGGAGCTTCGTCAGGGAAATGTCTCGCAAGAACGTGCACGCAGTCGCGTCTCGTGGTGCCGGCATTTGATCGTCTTCATTTGACTATAGCGCATCTCAAATCGACGGTTCCTGCTGGAAATATTCGCTTTGCATGTATCACGACACGCGGCACCTGGCAGATGGTCGACGAGATGACCCTATGAGCAAGCGCGTACTGCTGACCGTGTCCGGGGTCGTCCCAGCCGAAATCCACGAGCAGATCGCGCAGGGCCAACGCCCTAGGGTCGACTACCTGGAACTCGCTCGCGGCTTCGACGCGGATATTCTCGACTACGCCGCCGCACGTGCAACCACGGGGCGTGTGGGTGCGATGCTGGAAAGGATCGGCGGTCCCAATGTTGTGCTCGCCTACGCGTGCTGGAGGATGCGTCGGCGCTATCAAGCGATCTTTACAGACGGAGAACAAATCGGCCTACCGCTTGCTGCCTTGTTGAAACTCACGCCGGGTCCTCGCCCGCGCCACTTGATGATCGTCCATGTTATTTCAGAACCCAAAAAGACTTTCTTCCTAGATCGGCTGCGCGTGCACACCTGCATTGACCGCTTCCTGACGTACAGCACATGGCAACAAAGGTTCATTGAGCAACGTTGGGGACTCGGCGGCGAACGAGTATTGTGGACCCCCTTCATGGTCGACCAGAATTTTTTCACTCCGGGTGCGGTCACGCCCCGCCTCAATGAGCGACCGCAAATATGCGCCGTCGGCCTCGAGCGCCGCGATTACGTCACGCTGCTACAAGCTGTCGATGGGCTCGATCTTGATGTGGTGATCGCCGCCGCCTCCCCATGGTCCAGGCGTGACGATGGCATCGCCAACCGGGCCATTCCGGCCAACGTCACCGTTCGTAAGTTCACGCAATACGACCTGCGCCAGCTCTACGCTGATAGTCGCTTCATGGTCATGCCGTTGGAGGATGTGAACTTTCAAGCCGGCGTGACTGCCATGTTGGAAGCCATGGCCATGGCGAGAGCGGTCGTGTGCTCACGCGTTCCTGGCCAGACCGATGTCATTGCTGAGGGAGAGAATGGCAGCTACGTGCCGTCACGCGACCCGAAGGCGCTGCGTGCCGAGATCGTGCGATTGCTGGCCAATCCGGAGGAAGCGGAGCGCTTGGGCTCCAATGGTCGTCACTTGATCGAGCGCGAGATGAACCTGGATCGCTATGTCGAACGTCTGACCGGTATTGTTAACGGTACGATGATGTCGGATGGTACGACGTAACAGCGGGCCGATCAGTCGCTTTTTAGCAAAGCGAAGCCGAGGGGAAACTGGCATAGGAGACGAACATTTCCCTTGTGCTGAGTGCCCATCGGAGAACCTATCGACACAGCAGCGTCGACATTTCATAATCTGCCGGCCCTACCGCCTTAACGTCCAAATCTT
>LNEA01000033.1 GCA_001464855.1 Rhizobiales bacterium Ga0077530 | reverse complement strand
CGGTTGAGTGAAAAGGAAGGGGTCAGGGAGCTTATAGCGCGATGCCCGCCGCGAGAGCAACCGAGAGAAGTGCGGTGACGGATGATCATCTGCGGTCGTAAGGTTTAAGGAGGGCGGCACGATGCCCCAAATCGAGTTCTGGTATGATTTCGCCTCGACATATTCCTACCTGACAGCCATGCGGATCGGGCCGCTCGCGGAAGCCGCGGGCGTCCAGGTTGCCTATCGTCCCTTTTTACTCGGACCGATATTCAAAGCCCAGGGCCTCACAACGTCGCCGTTCGCGGCCAATCCGATCAAAGGGCGCTATATGGCCCGCGACATCGGCCGCATCGCCACGGCTCGCGGCTTGCTTTTCCACGTTCCGGCCCCCTTCCCCGCACACAGCCTCGCGGCGGCTCGCAGCGCTATGGTCGCCGAGGCCGAAGGCTGGATCGAGCCCTTCACGCGCGCCGTTTTTGCCGCTGAGTTCGCGGGCCGCGAGGATATCGCCTCGACCGACGTACTCGGCCGCATCGTATCCGGCTTGGGCCATGATCCCGTGAGGATTTCGACCGCTGCGGGGACCACCGAAAACAAGGCGGCCTTACGCGATCGTACAGAAGCAGCCGCCGCGAAAGACATCTTCGGCGCGCCCACGTTTCTCACTGAGGATGGCGAGCTTTTCTGGGGTGACGACCGGCTCGAACAAGCGCTCGCGTGGGCCAACAAATGATCCTTCAGCTAGCGGCTGAATGATTGTCCACAAGTAATCAGTATTTAGCCTCGGGAGCAGTGATATATTGCGCTCGGCATCAACCATGGAGATGACTGCCGTGATCATGTCTGATCGTTGGGTTCTGAAACTGGGCGCTGCGGGATTGGCACTGGCACTCATCGGCGGGGCGGCAAGCGCCCAGCAGAAGGCCCCGGAGCCAAAGGCGACGCCAAAAGCTGCAACCAAGGCACCCGTCAAAAAGGCGCCCTCTGCCTGCCAGGGCTTGGCCGAAGCCGCTTGCGG
>LNEA01000032.1 GCA_001464855.1 Rhizobiales bacterium Ga0077530 | reverse complement strand
GGCGACTTCGCCGAGACCGAGTCGCTCGTCATGCGCTCCGCCACCGGCACCGTCCGCCGCATCAAGACCACCTTCCGCAACGTGAAGATGAAGATGGCTGGGATTTAGCTTTTCGTCGCCCGAATCCCCTCTCCCCGCGTGCGGGGAGAGGGTTAGGGTGAGGGGCGGCGGCGTTTTCCAGCATCAGAATCTTTTGCCGCCCCTCATCCCGACCTTCTCCCCGTAAGTACGGGGAGAAGGGGAAAGAGACGCGCCGAAGGTGCGAATGATTAGGTGCGTATCGTCGCGGCCGCCACGCCGGCGCCGATCAGCAGGCTCCCGCCGATCTTGTTGAACACGCTGATGGCGGTTGGATTGCGCGCCATGGCGCCAGCCCGCGCGGCGAGCGAAGGCGAGTGCGAGGAACGTCGCGCCGAAGATCAGCATCTGGCGGAGTACGCCGCCGGTCGGGTCGAGGAACTGCGGAAGGAACGCCACGAAGAAAGTGATGCTCTTGGGATTGAGCGCGGTCACGAGCCACGCATGGGCGATCATTGCGATGGCGGACGCGTTGTCCGTCCGCGCCTCCGTCTGCACAGTGCCGCCCGCCCGCCACAGCTTGATGCCGAGCCACACGAGATATGCCGCACCGACGAGTTTCAGCGCCGTGAACAGTGTCGCTGAGCTCGCGAGCAGCGCGCCGACGCCCAGCATCGACAGCGTCATGGCTGTGAAGTCACCGAGCGCGACGCCGACCGACATCGGCAACGCCGCGCGCCAGCCCTGGCCGAGCGCGTAGGACACGACGAGCAAGATCGTTGGGCCGGGAATGACGAGCAGAATCGTCGAAGCCGCGACGAACGCGAGCCAAGTTTCGATGCTCATTTGCAGGGGCCTTTCAGCGGTGTGAGCGTCGCACCAAGCCCGCTGCACATGCCTCTCGTCAAGCCCCTGCAGCGATCGCTACTCCGCCGCCGCGGCCTTGGGCGATTCGACGACGCGGGTTGCAAAGTCGCCGGGTGAGACAATCTCCAAAACCTCGAAATCATCGGAGCAGGCGATCTCGCGATGCCGGATGCCCGGCGTTTGCAGGATGCAGTCGCCCTTGCGAATGGTGCGCTCGCCCTGGCCTTCGTATTCGAACGTCGCCCACCCGTTCATGACGTAGACAAACTGGAAATTGCAGTCGTGGACATGCCACTTCTGTACCTGGTCGGCGACCTTCTTGCCATTGTGGCGGATGAGGTGAGCGACAAAATCACCCTTGGTGCCGTCCTGAATGCCGAGGTCGCGGTATTCGAAAATCTCGCGCAAGCCGGGCGTCCACTTCGCCTCGCTGGCGACATTGTGCACGAAGTCCCAGGTCTTGCCGCTCAGCGGTTTGCTCTCGGTCATGGCGTCCTCCACGGTTTCTGTTTGGTCGTGCCGGGGAGCTTAGACCGCGCGGGCCGCGCTGTGGAGGGCCGAGTTCATTGGGTAGCGTCTCGGTTGAGCTTCGGTTCGGGGAGGGTGCGAACCTCAGCGGAAGTGTGCCCCAAGCAATCATCGGCGAATGCACTGCGACGCGAAGAGGAAACCAGTCAAACACGTGTCATCACGAACGATGCAACACCATCGCCGTTGCTTCTGCTCGGAAGTCGCTCTCCTTCAAGTCGAAATCCCGCGTTGCGGCCCAACTTGATCCGGAAGCTCCGCGCAAAGCTAAGGCAACGGGCTACAGCTTCATGCTCGCGAACCTCGCGGAGCCTTTCGCGAATGCGAATTATGTTTGGCTTTCCTGCGTGCGTAAGGGCATCAACTTCAGCTAGCTCTAAGCCCAGCGGCCAATTCGTCGCCTGGAAGCGCGGCAAATGCAAGTTCATCAAGTCCAGCTTGTTGCCGCAAGTGATATGAGCCGTGAAATCTATAAAGTAATCGGCCAGTTCCGACGGTGCAGAGGGTACTTTCACGACCGGCCGGGCGGCCAATCGAAGAGCATCTACTCCATGATCAAAGCCGTAGCCGATGCTCGGATCAACCAGCTTAAGCATTACTCCTGATGACAGAATGCGCTGCATCCCGTGCTGGTCGGGTGGGTTCCAGTAGAACGCGCAGATTGTGGAGTCGTCCGGGTTGTCCGTCGAGGCCGTCGCTGCAGTGCGGTATCCTTGCCATGACGTCCCGAGAGAACCAGTTAGTTCACCGACCTGCATCAAGACAGAGTAGGCGGCCAATTCCGGATCAGCAGTGTCAAGGTAGTTGTAGGCTTCAAACTTCCAAACACTTGGCGGCAGCTGGTGGTGGCGCCACCTACTTTCCACATGAAGCCTGTGGCCAAGAGCTCGCTCAAGTTCCTTCAGTGGCCGAGCAGTTAGTTTTCGCTTGGAGAAGGTACCAATATCAACATCGACATCCCACCACGCCAAAACTCGGCGTGAAGGCGTTGTGTTGCCGCGAATGGTGATCTCAGCGTTCATCAGCTTGAAGTTAAGAGCGGACGTTGTCGTCGTCTATATGTTCGAACGGGGTGTTTTCCGCATCAGGGCAGATGCGGCAAGCCGATATCAGACACGACCGCGCTACTCCGCCGCTTCCGCCTCCTTCAGCAGCGTTTCGCCCGGTTTGACGATCGTGAATTGGACCGGCGCGCTGGTGACATTCAGCTTGCCGGCCTTCTCGCGCACGATCGTGTAGGTCGACGTTTCGAGATCGCCGGGCTCCTTGAAGTCGTCGCGGTAGTGCGCGCCGCGGCTGTTCTCGCGCTGCATTGCTGCCAGTGCGATGACTTTCGATACCTCGATCTGGCTCCTGAGGTTGAGCCAGTCGTGCCAGGTGAGGTTGAAGCCGCGGTTGCGGTCGGCGATCCCGGAGGCCAGCAACTCAGCTTCCATTCCTTCGAGACGGGCAAGGCCACGCTTCAGCCCCGTCGCATCGCGAATGATGCCGACGTCGTCCCACATCAGGTTGAGCATTTCCTCGCGGATGCTGTTGATGTCGCCGCGCGCCTTGGTGAACGGATGCAGCGCGCG
>LNEA01000031.1 GCA_001464855.1 Rhizobiales bacterium Ga0077530 | reverse complement strand
AGAACGAAGCCGAGCGCCGCGCAGACGCCTATCGCCCACACCGTCATGCGCCGCTTGCCATCATTCCGAAGACGTCCCTCATATCGACTTCTCCAACCTACAGAACAGGAAAGCAAAAACTCTGAATGACTATAAGCAGGAACCTGTATTGCTGTAGTAGAACGCCGGATTGAGGCTCAATCGTGTGGCACCTCGATTCTGGCTCACACCCCTGCACAACGCTCTATTCGTGTATTGGTTCAATGGCCTTCGCATATTTGCCACGCAGCCGGCGGGCCCCATCGCCCACACACAGCTGACAACACCTCACGTTAACGCCCCGCTAAACCCAGGGGCTATCGGCTGACCGAAACACAAGGTTGTAGAGACGCATTCACATCGAAGACGAGATCGACTCAGGCGTTACGGCCTCACGTCTGCGACCAGATGACGCCGACGTTCAGTTGCAGCGCACAACAGCGTCGCCATGTCATGCGCAACGATGTTTACTTCCATCAGCTACACCTCTTCGTCTCAGGTTGGGAGGAGAGCTAAGATGGCGTTTCTCCTGGCTCTAGATTGTCTGGTTCATGCGTTGCGGTGGGGCTAGTCGGTGTCCTCGGATTTCATCGTTGAAAATTTGCGTGTGAGCACGCGTCCCCTCATGGAGACGGCAGCGCGCATTTGCGAAGCCGCAGGGTCGGCTGATGCGCAAACCGTCTTCACCCTCAATCTCGATCACGTCGTGAAGATGCGGAGCGATCCTGCCTTCCGCGCAGCCTATGCCCGCGCCGGACTGATAACAGCGGATGGGTTTCCGGTGGTGCTCGCTGGAAGCCTGCAGGGCAAGCGCTTCGATCGCGTCGCCGGCTCGGATCTGATCGCTCCCATCTGCGCCGAAGCCGCGCGGACAGCAAAGTCGATCTTTCTCTTTGGATCGAGCGCTGACGTGCTGTCGCAATCATCCCAGGCGCTCCGCGAGCGCGATCCGGACTTGCGGATCGCCGGAGTCCTGGCGCCGCCGCAGGGTTTTTCGCCAACGTCGGCGGAAGCGCGCCAATGCATTAACGCCATCGAGGAGTCGGGCGCCGATCTCTGCTTCGTCGCGCTCGGGGCACCAAAACAAGAGCTGTTTGCCGACTACGCCAAGCAGGTGGTTCCTCGCGTCTCCTTCGTATGTATCGGCGCCGGACTCGATTTCATCACCGGGGCGCAGGTGCGTGCGCCGCATTGGATGCAGCGTACCGGCCTCGAATGGCTCTGGCGCACAGCCAAAAACCCCGGCCGCTTGCTTCACCGTTATCTCCTGTGCATCGCGGTGCTGCCGGGCTTTCTTGCTCGCGCAGTCCTCGTTCCGCAGCGGCGGTGACACACCTCATGAGCCGAGATGTGGAGCCGCTCTCACGCCCGCAACATCGCTTCACCCTCGTCGACGCGCTCCGCGGCGTCGCAAGCCTCAGTGTCGTCATCTATCACGCGGCAGAGGGACGGCATCTCACCGGCTTGTTGACGCTCCTCCCAGCCTGGGTCGCGCAGGTGATAAAACAGGGCGGTCTGGGCGTCGCTGTTTTCTTCGTGTTGAGCGGCTTCGTCATCGCGCACTCGGTAGCGAGAAGCCGCGTCACCTTTTCCTTCGTTGGCCGGTTCATGCTGCGCCGATCGATCCGCCTCGACCCGCCGTATTGGCTTGCGATCGCCCTTGCCATCTCCTTCGCTTATCTCGCGGCGCAATTCGTTGGCGGTAAGGAGCAGCCACAAGTTTCGCTCGGCCAGATCGCCGCGCACATCTTCTATCTGCAGGAGATCTTCGGCTATCCTGGCTTCAACAGCGTCTTCTGGACACTTTGCCAGGAAGTTCAATTCTACCTGGTTTTTGTGTTGTTGCTCGCCGTCTCGCACAATGATCCCGCAAAACCGATGCAGGGCCGAGCAACGGCACTGGTTTTCGCGGGCGCAGCGCTGATCAGCCTGCTTTGGCCCCTTGGCATCCTTTCGGACGGTCCCTATCGGGGAAGTTTCCTGCCGCTATGGCATGGCTTCCTGGCCGGCGCTGGCGCCTACTGGGCGTGGCGCAATCCCTTGAGCGCGATCTATTGCGTGGCATACATCGCCGTGCTTCTCGTCGCCGGAATCCTGCGCGGGGACGCGTTCACGATCGCCTGCGCCCTCACCGCACTCTTATTGTGGGCCTTTGCAGCTCGCGGCCAAATGTATTCGGCGCTGGACTGGCGCTGGCTCCAAGGGTTGGGCGCCATATCCTACTCACTCTACCTGACACACAATCCGATCACGGCGGCCATGTTCCATCTCGGTTATCGGCTGACAGGCCGCACGCCTGGTCTGGAGGCGATGTGGTGGATCATCACAACGGCCGCTTGCATTGCATTCGCATTCGCCATGTGGTGGCTTGTGGAACGCCCGAGCATCAACCTCGCGCGGCGTATCTCGCTGGAACGGAAACCGTCGCAAGCCGATGCCGCACCACTCGCAGCAACTCAACGGGCCGCGGCCCCGAACTGAATCGTCGGCCCGCGACTGTCGCAGCGACCGCGTCGACAAATGCATCGCCGCTAGCGAAAACATTAGGTTTCCTTCGTTAGGATTGCGATACGGGCAGGAGGCATGACGTGAGAAACGACCAACAGGCAAAGCTGCTGTTCGTCAGCGCAGACCCACCTGTCGGCGGGCAGCGGATCGGCAGGGAACTTTAGAGCTAGTCATGAGCGATCCGCTGGTCAGCGTCGTAACACCCGTCTTCAACACCGGGGAGTTCATAGAGCAGACGATCCGAAGCGTATTGGCGCAGACGTACCGCAATTTCGAGTACATCATCTGCAACAACCACAGCACCGATGCCAGTGGCGAAATCGCGGCTCGCTACGCCGCTCTCGACTCTCGCATCCGCATCGTGCAGCCGCCACAGTTCCTGCCGCAAGCCCAGAACTTCAACTTCGCGCTACAGAAGATCTCGCCGGAAAGCCGCTATACCAAAATGATTCTGGCGGACGACTGGCTGTTTCCAAATTGTCTGCAAGAGATGGTGGCCTGTGCGGATTCGAGCGCAGCCATCGGCTTTGTGAGCTCGTATCGACTGATTGAGACCGAGGGGGATGGTTTCGGGCTGCCCGTGGACAAAAAGGCGGTCGATGGACGAACGATCGCGCGGATCAATCTGCTGCAGAACGTGCACCTGTTTGGCACGCCATCCACGGTGATGTACGCATCCGACGTCGTCAGGTCGCGGGCGCCGCGCTTTTATCCCGAGGATCGCTTCTATTCCGATACCGACGCTGCGTTCCAAATCCTCGTCGAACGCGATTTCGGATTCGTCCACCAGATCCTGTCCTTCACCCGTTATCAAGCGGGGTCGATCACACACAACGTCGACAAATTCAGCACACGACAAATCGATCGCGTGCTGTCACTTCATTATTATGGGCAGATTTTCCTGACGCCTGAGGAATTCGAACGCACGATGTCCAAGGCGTGGCGCGTGTACTATGAGAAAATTGGCAGCCAATGGCTCTTGGACCGCATCGGTAAAGTGCAGCCTGGATTTTGGGATTTCCACGAGAAGCGGCTCTCAGCAATCGGCATGACAATCGATCGGAAACGCCTTGCCATCGGCGCCGCGACGGCAGCGGCCCGCGCAGCCGGCTCCCCGGGCGAAGCGATCAAGCACTTCGTTCAGCAGCGGCGCCCCCGCGAACAACCCTAGGCCGCAATATCCGTCGCCGCGCTTCTAGCCCACATTCTGTACCGCGTCCGGAGCACTTCTTTTGATTGCGGGATAGCAGGTCGGAGGTGAGTCTCAATACAGTTGCCGTATCATGCGGCGCACGCCAACCAGGCGTTCAAAGCTTTTTCACGGACAAAAGTTGAACTCATGCAAGGCAGCGGCGGGAGAATCCTAAACAACATCAGAGTCATGCTCGTCGGGCAGTTGATTACCTGGGCGATCAGCTTCGTTTGGATCATTTATCTTCCACGCTATATCGGCGCCACCGATATGGGTAGATTGGCGATCGCGGCGGCGATCTGGTCCGTGATGTCCAGCATAATCAATACAGGGACAGCCACGCATCTGACCAAGGAGATAGCGCGCTTCCCAGAGAAAGCCCCCGAATTTCTCGGGACGGTGCTGATGCAGCGCTACATCATTTTTCTGATCTGCTGCTTGGTGGTCGCGGCATACGTCTATGCGATGAGTTATTCCAAAGAAACAATCGTTTTGATTTGCATTATTGCGCTGACGATGCCGGCATCGCATACCATTTTGACTCTGAATGCGATATTTCAGGGCCGCGAGGTCATGCAATACATTCCCCTGATTGATATTCTCATGAAGGGGCTTACTTTGATTATCAGCCTGACGTGTATGTATTTGGGCTACGGCGTTAATGAAATTGCGGCAGCAACGATCGTTTCTTCCGGCGTGGCTGTAGCCGTCCAGTTTTCGATCCTTCGGCGCTATATCCCAATACGGTTCAAGTGGAACAGCGCGCTTTCGTCCGATATCCTCCGGCGGAGTTGGCCTTACTGCTTGAGTTCGCTGGTTCTTCTCGTCTATGGCGAAGTCGACAAACTGATCATGTCGGTCATGGTCGATGAGCGCACAGTTGGCTGGTACAGTATCGCGGG